>NZ_ABOX02000076.1 GCF_000172555.1 Pedosphaera parvula Ellin514 | reverse complement strand
GCGGTTAAGTACGGCTCTGGAGTTTTCGAAGCAAGAGGGAAAGGTGGATGAAACCTGGAAGGAATTGATCCTCATCGATGCGGCGAGTCATGCCAAGGAAGTTGATCCCAAGAAGCTGGTGCAATTTCGGTTGCCGAAGGTGGCGCGTTGGGCGGTGGCGATTTTGGCGTTGAGCGCGGGTTTGGGATTCGTGCCGGAGTATCGCAGCAAGGCTTATGTTCAGAAAAAGACTGAGCAGAATGTGATCAAGGAGGCTGGGCGGCAATTGACGGAGTTGACGAAGCGGAGTTTGGCGGCACGTCCGCCAGCGTTGGAGACGACGACGAAGTCGATGGAAGCGGTGAAGGAGTTGGGGGATCAACTGGCGCAGAAGACTTTGACGCGGAGTGAAGCATTGAAGGATTTGGCGAATGTGCAGGAGAAATTGAAGGACCAGATCAATGAGATGGGCAAGGATCCGACGATGAAGCGGATGGAGCAGGCTGCGCGGGCGCCGGGTGGGGAAAGTTCACCGGATGCGGCGCGGTTGCAGAAGCAGATCGAGCAGGCGCAGAAGCAATTGGGGACTCCGACAGGCACACCCGAGGACATGGATAAGCTGAAGAAGCAGATGGAAAAAATCCAGGAGGCAGCCAAGGCTGCGAGCCAGCAAAACGGAGGGATGAGCGCAGAGGACAAGCAGAAGATGTCGCAATCGATGAGCGCGCTTTCCAAACAGGCCCAGGAAATGGGCGTGCAGATGCCGGATCTGGACCAGGCAATCCAAGCCTTGGCGGCGAATCAGACCGACATGTTTTTGAAGGATTTGGAAGCGGCGACGACGGATTTGGAAAAGACCCGTGACATGGCGAAGAGTATGCAGCAAATGCAACAGCAGATGGAAAAGATGGGGAAGGATTTGGCGGAGCAGTTGAAGAATGGTCAGGCTGAAGCTGCGCAATCGACTTTGCAGAAGATGGTGGATCAGTTGAAGTCTTCGAAACTTTCGCAGGAGCAGATGCAGAAGATGATGGAGGAGGTGGCGAAGGCGATTGATCCCGCGAGCCAATACGGCAAGGTGGGAGACTTGTTGAAGCAAGGTGCGCAGCAGATGAAAGGTGGCCAAAAAGGCCAGGCGGCCCAGTCGCTGGCTGATGCGGCGAAAGAGTTGGATCGCATGATGCAGCAGATGAATGATTCTCAGTCGTTGATGGCGGAACTGGAGGCTTTAAAGAAAGCGTCGATGTGTGTGGGCACCTGCCAGGGTTGGGGCAACTGCAACAAGCCTGGTATGGGCACTAAGCCCGGCGGCAAGCCAGGCAGTGGTGTCGGCACCTGGGCAAACGAGGATGACGGCTGGGGATACAATGGCCAGCAAACTGCCAAGTGGGATAACACTGGTGTCAACCGGCCGGACATGGCTGGCAGAGGTGTGACCGACCGCGGCGATGGTGAGTTAAACGATGCGTTGAAGCCTGTGAAGCAAAAGGGGCAGTTTTCACCTGGAGGTCAGATGCCGAGCATTACTTTGAAAGGCGTGAGCATCAAAGGGCAGAGCAAAGTGGCTTATGAGGACGCACCAGCAGCTGCTCAAGGTGATGGGCAAAGTGCCTTGAGCCAGGAAAAAGTTCCCCGCGCTTATCAAGGGGCGGTGCGTAGCTATTTTGACGATAACAAGAAATGATTTGCTGATCAGAATTTCCCCCATGAAGAACTCTAAATTGTTGGTTGCGTTTTTTGCCGGAGTGGCCGTCACCTGCTTATGTTTTAAATTTTTCTCCAATGGTTCCACAGCGTTGCCTCGTGAATTGGGCGTTATTGCGTTGATACTGGGCGCGGGCTTCTTTACGACCTCGCTTATATCCTCCAGAACTGAAGGGACAACGGGGAATCAGGCCTCCAACTTTTTCAAGTTTCTCGAAAACCTGAGGACATCGGAAACTGATGTTTGGATTGGCGGAGTATGCGGCGGCCTGGCTGCGAGCACACCGGTTCCTTCCTGGGTTTGGCGACTTTGCTTCGCAGCTTTGGCATTCTGCTACGGGACTGGTCTCGTTGCTTATCTACTATTTTGGATTTTCATTCCGCAGGGTGATCTCAGGAAGCAAGAAATTTCCTGAGATGGAAACGATGCCATCCACTTACAATAACTTCCCGTTGCGGCAAGGCCAGCCGTTGTCCTTCCTACTTGCCTGATATTTCCTACTCGACTGAACCAACTAGCTATGAACACAGAAGAACAAATACAATCGTTTCGGCAGGCTTACGCGGCGGTGCGCGCGGAAATCGGCAAGGTTATTGTGGGGCATGATGCCATTGTAGACGGCACGCTAATTGCCGTCCTGGCTGGCGGGCATGTGCTGCTGGAAGGCGTTCCGGGTTTGGGCAAGACCTTGCTGGTGCGCACACTCAGCGAAGTGTTGGATTTGTCCTTCAACCGCATTCAATTCACGCCTGACCTGATGCCGGCGGATATTTTGGGCACGAACATAGTGATGGAGACTGCGGGTGGCCGGCGCGAGTTTCAATTCCAGAAGGGACCTATTTTTGCGCATTTAATTTTGGCAGACGAAATCAACCGTGCGACGCCCAAGACACAATCCGCAATGTTGGAAGCGATGCAGGAAAAGAGTGTTACGGCAGGCGGAGAAATCCGGAAGCTTGCGGAACCGTTCTTTGTGCTGGCCACGCAAAACCCGATTGATCAGGAAGGAACCTATCCGTTGCCCGAAGCGCAGTTGGATCGTTTTTTCTTCAAACTCGTGGTGGGTTATCCTTCGGCGGCGGAGTTAAATGAGGTGCTCACGCGAACGACCGAGAATACCCGGGTGCAGGTCAATAAGGTTTTGAGCAAGGAAGCATTGATAGAATTGCAGAAGCTGGTGCGGCAGGTGCCGGTGGCAACGCACGTGAAGGATTATGCCGTGCGCCTGGTTCTGGCCACGCATCCGCAGACGGAAACGGCGGTTCCGATCACGAACCAATATCTTCGTTTCGGTAGCAGTCCGCGTGGCGGGCAATGCTTGTTGCTGGCGGGCAAAGTGCGCGCGCTGATGCAAGGTCGTTTCAATGTGAGTTTTGACGATATTCAAGCAGTTGCCACGGCCGCGCTGCGCCACCGGTTGATTCTGAATTTCGAAGCTGAAGCGGAAGGCATCACCACTGATCATATTGTGGCGCAGATCCTCAACGAGGTGCCGAAGGACTCTGTTGCCGTGGGCGCATAGAGCAATGCTTATTCATAATGCCAGCCTCATTCCCCCAGAGGTAACGCTGAATGGCTAACGCCCTACTTACACCAGAACTGTTGCGTCGGTTGGAACAATTCCAACTGCTTGCCAAGCGTCGTGCAAAGAGTTCCGCACGCGGAGAACGGCGGAGTCGCGCACGAGGTCAATCGGTGGAGTTTGCGGATCATCGCAATTACGTGCCGGGAGACGATTTTCGGTATCTCGATTGGAATTTATACGGACGATTGGAAAAGCTTTTTTTGAAGTTGTATGAAGAAGAGCGCGAGTTGCCCATCCGGATTTTTCTGGATGCGAGTGAGTCGATGGCATTTGGTGAGCCGCGAAAATTTGATTTCGCCCGACAAGTTGCGGCGGCCATGGGCTATGTGGCGTTGTGTGGGTTTGACCGGGTTACCGTGGCACCTTTTCCCGAAAACCGTGAGGAGGCTGCAGTTCGTGGCGCTTTGCGCACAGTGCGCGGGAGGAAATCTGCGCTTAATTATTTTCAAAACCTCTCGAATTTAACGGCATCGGGAGTCGCCAATTTTAATGAGTCCCTTAAGCGAGGGGCCTTGGAAGCAAGACAGGCTGGAGTAGCCGTGGTATTGAGCGATTTTCTGGACCCCGCGGGCTATGAGGCAGGATTGACGGCTTTGGTGGGACGTGGTTTTCAAGTCAATGCGATTCAGATCTTATCTCCGGAAGAGTTGGCGCCATCCACCTTCGGGGACCTTCGGTTGGTGGATTCCGAGACGGGCGCTGTGCAGGAGGTGACGTTTGGAAGGTATCGTTTGTCAGCCTATCAACAGATGGTCCAGAATTTTTGCCAAAAACTAAAAGAATTTTGCACTGGCCGGGGAATTAACTTTTTTGTGGCACCGTCGAATACTTCAATCGAACAATTGTTGTTGAAGCAATTGCGACAAGCAGAGGTGTGGGGATGAATTTTCTCGCGCCAGCGGCTTTCTTCTTTGCCCTTACCATCCCGGTGGTGGTGGTGTTTTATTTGCTGAAGCGGAAGCGGGTGGTGCGTTTGGTCTCCAGCACTTTTCTTTGGCAAAAGTTCCTTGCAGAAACGCAAGCCAGCGCACCATTTCAAAAGCTCCGTCGTAACTGGCTGTTGATTCTGCAAATCATCCTGCTTCTCCTCGCCGTGCTGGCTTTATCGCGGCCCTATTTTGCGACCAAGGCGAAGAGCAGTCAGTTGAGGGTGTTGATTTTGGATGCCTCGGCCTCCATGCAGGCCACGGACGAGTCGCCTTCGCGTTTTGAGAGAGCCCGTCGTGAAGCGCTCGAATGGGTCAATGGTTTGCGGGATGAGGATAAAATGGTGGTATTGCAGGTGGCCGGCAACACGCAAGTCAAACAATCTGAAACGGGTGAAAAGGCTGCGTTACGTCGTGCCATTCAATCTTGTGCCGTCGTGGATTCGCCCACCCGGTTGGGGCCGGCCTTGAAAATGGCTGATTCACTCGTGCGGGACCGGGGCAAGGAGAGTAATCCGGAAATTCATCTATTCAGTGACGGTGCGGTGCAGGATTTGACCGAGTTTGGGAACTCTGCGCTGCCGTTGGTCTATCACAAGATTGGGCAGGGTGCGAATAACCTTGGGATCACTGCGCTCGATGTCAGAGTGCATCCGGAGGACGCAACCAAGCGGGCCATTTACGCCAGCATCGAGAATTTTTCCACCAACGTGATGCAAACCGAGATGGAATTAAGCTTTGAGGGAAAGTTACTTGAAACCCGGCCACTGTCGATAAAGCCCGGCGAAACTGCCGCGCAGGTTTTTGTAACCACCCAGGATCGCGACGGAGTTTTCACCGTCCGTTCAACAGCACCGGACGATTTGAAAGCCGATAACCAGGCTTCCATTGTCAGCCTTCTGCCCCATCCAATAAAAGTATTATTGGTTACAAAGGGAAACCGGCTTTTGGAACGAGCTTTGAGTTCAGCGCCCAATGTTCAACTTACGACCGCAACTGATTTAAAGGACGATGCTGCGGGGTTTGATATCGTAACCTTGGATGCTGTAATACCGACGGTTTGGCCCAAGGGGAATGTGCTGGCAATCCGAACGGTCAACACCAATTGGTTTGACAAGGTATCGGAGGTGGAAACCCCGGCCATCGTTGACTGGCGGGTGACACATCCGGTCATGCGTTATGTGAGCTTTGATAACGTTCGCGTGATGAAAAGTGAGGTGGTGAAAGTGCCGAGTTGGGCTGTTTCCTTGGCGGACTCTCCCCAGGCATCTTTGATTGTAGCCGGCGAACTGCAACGGCAGCGCATTGTTTGGATTGGCTGGGACGTGTTGGAAAGCGACTGGCCCCGGCGGATTTCATTCCCCATCTTCGTTGCCAATGCCATGGATTGGCTAAATCCGGCAAACGCCCAAAACGCCCAATTGCTGGTTCGTGCCGGAGACCCATTTCGTCTGACCCTCACGCAACCGGTGACAAGCGCACAGGTGACGATGCCGGATGGTTCTGCCAGAAAACTGACCGTGGATCCTAATGCGAAGGAAATCGTTTTCGGAGACACTCTTCGCCAGGGAGTCTACCACCTCAAAGCGGGCACAAACGACACGGTCTTTTGCGTGGATTTGCTGGATGCGGCGGAGAGCAATATCAAACCGAGGGATGAGCTACAGTTTGGAAAGTACGCCAAGGTTTCCGCGACCACAGCGCATAGAGCCAACCTGGAATTATGGCGCACGATTGCCGCGATTGCATTGGCAGTCCTGCTTTTTGAGTGGTGGTATTACCATCGGAGGACAGTGTGAGGAGAAACCAAAACCTGACGCCAGGACCATGGGGCATGGGCTCAAGAGGCTTCAAAGCAGGAACCAGATGCAAAGCCTGGCTGGCAATGATTGCCGCTATTGTTTCCACGGTCTTTTTCTCTGCGGTATTCCAGGCAGAGGGCAAGGATTCGAGTGTGATCGTTTACGCATCACAAGATGAAACTTATGCCGATCCTATTTTTAAGCAGTTTGAGAAGCAAACTGGCATCAAAGTCCGGGCAGTTTTCGACAGTGAAGCTGTCAAGACGGTTGGGTTGGCGAATCGATTGCTGGCCGAGCGAAGTCATCCGCAATGCGACGTTTTCTGGAGCAATGAGGAATTCCGCACGCGGCTGCTGGCGTCAGAAAATATTTTCCGGGAGACGAATGGCTGGGCAGCCATGGGATATCGCACGCGGCGCCTGGTTGTGAATACCAATTTGCTCCCCATCGCCAAAGCGCCCCATGCCTTTAGTGATGCGACGAACCAGATTTGGCGGGGCAAAGTGGCACTGGCTTATCCACTTTTTGGAACCACGGCCACTCACTTCATGGTGTTGCGTCAGAAGTGGGGAGATGCACAATGGCAGACATGGTGCCGTGCTTTGGCGGCCAATAAGCCGTTGGTTGTGGACGGGAATTCAGTGGTGGTAAAAATGGTGGGAGGCGGGGAGGTATGGTTTGGATTCACGGACTCTGATGACATTGCGGCTGGACAGAAGGACGGCTTGCCGATTGTGGAGCTGCCGCTTTCGGACGAAACACTTTTTATTCCCAACACGATTGGTGTTATCCGCAACAGTCCCCATCCGGTGGAGGCTGAGAAGTTATTCCGGTATCTGCAAACAGCACCAGTGCTGCAGAGGTTGCTAAAAGAGGACGCGTTGGAATCGGCGGAACTGCCCAAACCAGAAGCAGGCTTGAAGGTCGACTGGGATGAATTGCTTAAAGACTGGAACACGACCACCAAGGAATTGGAAACGATCTTTTTAAGGTGAAATAAGAGATTATCCACACGCCGCATAAATGAACTGGACGTTGCTGCAAAACAGTTTGCTTGTGAGTGGACTGACAACTTTATTGTCAGTCACGCTGGGCTTTGGCGCGGCGCTCTGGTTGGCAGGTCTGGAACGCACATGGCGGATGCGCTGGCTCGCCATCGCGATATTTGCCTTGGCATTGCCGCCTTTCCTGGTGACCAATTGCTGGTTGTATTATCTCGGCCAGGCTGGTGTCTGGCATCGCTGGTTGCCGCTTAACATTTTTACACTTGGGGGCACCGTCTGGATTTTGGCATTGCTAACCTGGCCCATCACTCTCCTGGCCACCCTGGGAGCATGGCAAAGACTTGAAGCCGCCCAGTTGGAGAGTGACATGGCTGTCACCGGAACAGCCTTTATCCGTGGCCTGCTTTTGCCATTGGCGCGAAATATTATGGTGCAGGCTGGAGTGCTTACATTTGCACTCGCGTTAAACAACTTTGCGGTTCCCGCAATTCTACAAGTAAAGGTATTCCCGGCAGAAGTATGGGTGGAATTCAACACATCCTTCAATACGATGGCAGCCTTGCAGCAGAGCTGGCCGATGATCCTGGTTCCACTTTTGCTGCTGCTCTGGTTCAAACGCCGCAATACCTCTTGGCCAACCCTGCAGAGCACGGTCTCAGCAAAACTATTTCGCCGTCAATTGGGTAAACGATGGTTTTATGTTTGCGGAATCGGCACCTTCATCGTGATTGCACTTTCGGCTGGGTTGCCAATTTTTCAGTTAATCTCCGCCAAACGGACCTGGACAGAATTACACGGCGCGGTTGCCGCAGGGCAGGGCGCGATCTGGACTTCGTTCTGGCTGGCGGCTGTTTCGGCAACCTTGTGCTTGGTATTGAGCCTGGTTGGGTGGAGATTGCCAGTCGGACTTGTGCTCTGGCTTCCGTTTCTGGTTCCTGGTGTATTATTGGGAATCGCGTTCATTTTTTTGTTCAACCGCCCCTGGCTTTCGGCATTTTATCAAAGCGTTGGAATTGTCATACTGGCTTATTGTATCCGCTACCTCGCCTTTGGTTGGAACGGAGTGGCGCACGCGCGGCATAATACCGATCCCAATCTCAATGATGCGGCACGCGTGGAAGGCGCCTCATGGTGGCAACTGCTATGCCACGTGCAATGGCCACAGATAGGCCGGCAGGTTATGGCGACGTGGTATGTCATCTTTCTGCTTTGTCTCTGGGATGTGGAGTCCATCGTACTGGTGGTTCCGCCGGGGGGGGAAACGCTGGCTTTGCGCACTTTCAACCTGCTCCATTTCGGCCACAATGCGCAAGTGAATGCCCTTTGTTTAACCTTGCTCGTATTGGCAATCGTGCCACTCATCCTCTGGCAGGCGGGGCGGTTAGTAAGCAAGTGGATTAATATTTTTAGACGTGCCGGTGCGATGGCCATCCCGTTAATTTCGATTCCATTGTTGGTTACGGGATGTTCGGGAAGCAATTCCACCGAGAGATCGATTGAGAGCAAATTTTTCAGCCGCGTACAAGTCATTGGCACTCGCGGCGCGGGAATCGGTGAATTTAATAAACCTCGTTCTGTCGCAGTGGATAAACAGGACAATTTGTATGTTGTGGACATGACCGGTCGTGTGCAGAAGTTTTCACCCGAAGGAAAGTTTTTGCTCTTCTGGCAGATGCCACAAACAGATCTCGGCAAACCCAAGGGGATGTGTTGTGACAAAGAGGGCAACATTGTGGTTCTCGAGCCGCACTATCAGCGCGTGAATCATTTCTCTCCCGAAGGCAAACTTATTGCACAGTGGGGAAGTCATGGCACCAATGCCAGTCAGCTTACGTTGCCGCGCTGTGTGGCGGTGAATTCCCACAACGATGTTCTGGTGACGGAATACACACTGGTCGATCGGGTGCAGCAGTTTTCAGCGCGTGGTCAGAAACTGATCAATTGTTTTGGGCAGGCCGGAGAGAAAAATGGCGAGTTCAATCGTCCGGAAGGAATGGATGTCGATGCCAGTGATCGCATGTATATTGCCGATTCATGCAATCACCGCATTCAGGTTTTTTCAGCCGAAGGCAAATGGTTGCGAACCTATGGCAAGGCTGGAACGGGACTGGGAGAAATGAGTTATCCATATGACATTCGCGTGGACAAAGCAGGCCGGCAATATGTCTGCGAGTTTGGCAACAGCCGGATCCAAATATTTGATGCGAATGACAAACCTCTGGAAGTTTTGGGCGGCGTGGGGGGAGCGCCCGGTGAATTCAGCAATCCCTGGAGCATTGCCTTCGATTCCAAGGGTAATTTGTATGTAGCGGATTCCCAGAATCATCGAGTGCAGAAATTTTTGAGAAAAACCGAGACGGCTTCCTTGAACCTTAAGGGCGGGGTGAATCGATGAACTTTCAATTCACTCATCCCTATTACCTAATGTTGCTCATTCCTGCTCTGGTGTGGGTGGTTTGGCTGGCTCTAAAATCCGATGTGCAAGTGAGTGCCTGGAGGCGCTGGACCGGTTTTTGGCTGCGCACCGTCATAGTGACCGCTCTGATTCTTGCCCTGGCGGGACTGCAATGGCTACGCCCCTTGGAGGGCATGAATGTGTTCTTTCTCCTGGATCGCTCTGACAGTGTGCCTTCACCACAACAAGAAGCTGCGCGCACGCTGGTGAATCAAATGTCCGAAAAGAAGAAAAAGACCGACAAAGCCGGTGTGGTCGTCTTCGGCAGTGAAGCAAGTATTGAGACTGCAGTAAATCAGGCGGTGGATGTTGAAAAAATCCAGGCAGTCGTGGGGCGGGAACGGACGGATATCGAAGGTGCCATTCGGCTGGGGACAGCTGCATTTCCTGAAAACGGACAGAAGCGTTTAGTGTTGCTTTCGGACGGAAATGAAAACGTGGGTGATGCGATGGCATCAGTATTGGCTTCCAGACCTCTGGGGGTGACGGTCGACGTGGTGCCAATGGGAATCACCCGCGGCAATGATGTTTCCGTTCAGAAACTCAGCGTTCCACCCAAACTGAAGAAGGGACAGGTTTTTGAACTCAAGATTTTCGTACAGGCGGATCGGGCACAGTCGGCCACGATACGCCTTTATCGTAATGAGCAATACCTGGGCGAACAAAAGGTGGAGCTGTCGGCCGGAAAAAATTTATTTACGTTCCCACAGACTTTGCCAGAACCAGGCTTCTATAGCTATGATGTAAGAGTCGAGGCGCCGGGAGACCTTTTGCCGCAGAACAACCGGGCCAGTGCTTTTACGAGCGTAAAGGGTGAGCCGCGAATTCTTATTGTTTCTTCTGACCCTGATGCAGACAAGGAATTGGCCCGGGCGCTGCAATCCTCCCGGCTTGAAACCAAGCTGGTCGGGATAAATGGGATGCCCTCAACGTTGGGGGAAATGCAGAGCTACGACTCAATATTTTTGAGTAATGTGGCAGCGGGCGACCTGGGCCGGGATTTGCAACTTTTGCTGGAAAGCGCAGTCAGAGACTTTGGTGTGGGATTAGTCTGTGTCGGCGGCGATCAGACCTATGCCGCAGGAGGATATCGCGGCACGCCGTTGGAAACTACTCTGCCGTTGGACATGGAACTGGATAGCAAGAAGGTTTTGCCCAGCGGCGCCGTGGCATTAGTCATGCACGGAATGGAATTTGCCAATGGAAATCAAGTGGCGCGTGATTGCGCTCAAGGAGTGCTGGCAGCGCTCGGGCCGAATGACGAGATGGGTGTTGTGCTCTGGGACGGAAACGAGCATTGGCTCTTTCCCATGACCAAGGTAAAGGATAAGAAAGCATTGGGCCGCCAGATTGCTGGAATGAATCAGGGAGACCTGCCGAGTTTTCAAGGTGTCATGACCCTGGCTCACGAGGGGTTGAAGAAATCTCATTCGAACCTCAAACACATAATTGTGTTCAGCGATGGTGATCCAAATGCGCCAAGTCCCAGCCTGATGAATGACATTGTGAGCGATCGCATTACTGTCAGCACGGTTTTAATTGCCGGCCATGCCGGGCCGGAAACCATGATCTGGATAGCGGATCATGGAAAGGGCCGGTTCTACCCGGTGACTTCGCCCAATGAACTGCCTCAGATTTTTATCAAAGAGGCGGCAGTCATTTTAAAATCTGCGATTTATGAAGATCCATTCAAGCCTCAATTACGCGCGAGCAGCGAATTGGTGCGAGGGATCGGAGCGACTGAATACCCCATGCTCCTGGGCTATGTGGCCACTACTCCCAAACCGCGTGCGGAAGTGCCACTCTGGACGGATAAAGGCGATCCACT
The DNA here is from genome assembly GCF_000172555.1 of Pedosphaera parvula Ellin514. Taxonomy (NCBI): domain Bacteria; kingdom Pseudomonadati; phylum Verrucomicrobiota; class Pedosphaerae; order Pedosphaerales; family Pedosphaeraceae; genus Pedosphaera; species Pedosphaera parvula. The sequence goes on along the minus strand of NZ_ABOX02000076.1, from coordinate 9,967 downwards.
GCTTGCTCATTGGCAATATGGGTTGGGCCGCGCCGTGGCATTTACCTCTGATGCCAAAGCCAAATGGGCGAAGAATTGGCTGGGCTGGGATAAATATAAACAATTTTGGTCGCAAATTGGCCAGTGGAGCTTGCGCCGGTTGGAGAATGCAGATTTTACGACCGACGTGACTGTTGAAAAAGGTGAGGGGCAAATCAGCTTGGAAGCGCTGGATGAACAGGGGAATTACAAAAACTTTCTCGAGTTGGTGGCTGATGTGGTCAGTCCGAAGGGAGAAAAAATCAGTGTGCCATTGGAACAAACCGGTCCCGGGCATTACGAGGCAAAGTTTCCCACCAAGGCAGTAGGCTCCTATGTCCTCAACATCAAAGATATCAAGGATGGCAAGGTGCGAGGCTCTCAAGTGGTGGGCGCCAGCGTGAATTATTCACCTGAATTCAATGCCTCTGAACCCAATGAAAATTTGTTGCGGCGGTTGGCGGAAAGCGGCGGTGGCAAGGTTTTGGACCCGGACAACCTGTCCGACAATCCTTTTTTACATGATCGGCAAAAAACATTTCAGCCACGTGAACTCTGGGAATGGTTGTTGAAGTTTGCGATCTTGATGTTTCCTTTGGATGTGGCTGTGCGGCGCATTCAGTTGGAACGCGAAGAAATGCAGCGTGCTTGGAGGAAGGTGCGAAGTAAGATTTTCTTCTGGCAGGGTGTTCCTCGCGAACCCGAGGCTGAGGAATCGTTGACCGCCCTGTTAGCCCGGAGGGATCAGGTTCGCTCGACCCAGACGGCAGCTTCTGAACCGAACCCAGACCTATTCCGTCCGGAAAAGCCGGTGGTATTGGCGACCAAGGATATTTTCGCACCAGCGGGTGAGCAGGAGAGTGAAACTGCCGTAGCCGACCACCCTGGAGTTGCAACCAAGAGTAAGGAACCTGATAAAAATCAGCCAGTAAGCACGACCAGCCGCTTACTAGATGCCAAGCGTCGGGCGCAAAAGCGCAAAGAATAATGGCCTTGCGAGAAAGGACGCGCTATAATGCCCCTAGTGCAGGCGCCTTGGAGTGGGCTACCTGGTATAATAAAATCATTGCTGGAGAGGTGTGGATATGGCTACATCCTCCGTGCCGAAGCGAGCGGTAGGCCTGATTACTGGATAAATCAGCCAGTTCTGGTAGATTATTGCTCGTTTATTGTATCATGAACCGATGCCGCTTACAGATTTTTTATGAAGGAAGAGTGCAAGGCGTTGGCTTCCGGTATTCTGTGAAGTCGATCGCCAGTGGTTTTGAAGTGACTGGGACTGTAAAAAATTTGGCAGATGGCCGGGTGGAATTGGTGGCGGAAGGCACCAAAGATGAATTAAATGCGTTTCAACACGCCATACGCGAATCGGAGTTGGGGCATTTTATTCAGAACGAAGATGTTGAATGGGGAGAGCCATGGGGAAATATTCGCGGATTTGAGATAGCGAAATAGATAGAATGAAGTTTGCAATTATAGCCGATATTCATGCCAACCTTGAAGCATTGCAGGTAGTTTTGGCGGACAGTAAAGAACAAAAGTGCACGCACTATGCCTGCGTTGGCGACGTGGTCGGCTATGGAGCCAATCCCAAAGAGTGCCTTGATATCGTGCGCAGCATGGGGATGCCCACCGTCAAAGGCAACCATGACGAATATTGTTCGATTGACGGCGAACTGGAAGGATTTAATCCACACGCCGCGGAAGCCGTCACCTGGACCCGTAAACAACTGACCGAGGAAGATCGGCAATGGCTCCGCGACTTGAAATATTTCCGCCTGGTGACCAGTTTTTCCATGGTTCATGCCACCTTGGATGGTCCCCAACGCTGGGGTTACGTGTTTGACAAGCTGGCGGCTGCAGCCAGTTTTACCTACCAAAACACCTCGGTTTGTTTCTTTGGTCATACTCATGTGCCGGTGGCTTTCATTCGTGACACCGTGGTGAAAGGTGGCACGTACTCCAAATTCAAAGTCGATCCAGCTCGTAAATATTTCGTTAACGTCGGGAGTGTCGGGCAGCCTCGCGACAACAACCCCAAGTCGGCCTACGTTATTTATGACATGAATGAAGGTACGATTGAGTTGCGCCGGTTGGATTACGATATTGCCACGGCGCAGAAGAAAATTCTTGAGGCTGGCTTGCCACCCCGGTTGGCTGAACGACTTGCATTTGGCCGGTAATTCCATAGTGCCTGTAGTCTGGCCAAGTCTCGCGCTCAAGTTCCAAGCCTGATCCTGCTTGAAAATTCTTATTCTCAAGCCCAGTTCACTCGGAGACGTGGTGCATGCCATGCCAGTGCTGCGTCTGCTCAAGCTGCATATCCCCCAGAGTGAAATCCATTGGTGGCTTGAAACAGGTTTGGTTCCCTTGCTGGCTGATGATCCTGATTTGACGGGGATCATTCCGTTTCATCGTAAGCGATGGGGTGCGCCACTGCGATGGACAGAGATTTACGGCAGTGTTCGTGAAATGAGGAGGAAGCGGTTCGACTGGGCGATCGACTTGCAGGGCCTGGCAAGGAGCGGCATTTTCACCTGGCTGGCAAACGCACATGTCAACATTGGCCTGGGCGATAACCGCGAGGGTGCCCACGCAGCATACGACCTGCTGGCACCGTCAATGTCTTTTGGAACACACGCAGTGGATAGGTATTTGTCTGTGCTGCCGATTTTGGGTGTGCCAGTGCATCAAGACTTCAAGTGGTTGCCAGATCGGCCGCTCGTCAGTGCACAGGTGCAGGAGAAGTGGAAGCCAAACTCTGCGCGCTGGGTTGCGCTTTTGCCGGGCGCCCGCTGGCTAAATAAACGTTGGCCCGTTCAGAACTTCGCACAGTTAACACGCCGCGTGCTTTCATTGTCACCAGATTTGAAGATTGCCATCATCGGAAGCAAAGATGACCAGATGCTTGGTGCTGAAATCTCCCAGGTGGATAAGGAACGCTGTGTCGATCTTACTGGGAAAACTTCCTTGTTGGAAATGATTGAGTGGATCCGGCTTTCGGAACTGGTGATTACCAACGATACTGGGCCAATGCATGTTGCAGCCGCCTTGAAAAGACCAATCATTGCGCTCTTCGGCCCAACAAATCCCGACGCCACCGGACCCTATGGACAGCGTCAGAACGTAATTCAGGTTTCAAATTTGCCTTGCGTGCCATGCCTGAAGGATTATTGTTCCTTCAAAGAGCCGCTGGCCTGTTTGCATGGAATTACTGCGCAGTTGGTTTACGAACGAGCGCGAGGGATACTTCTGAACGGAGCGCTTATTTAGCCAGCATTCACTGTTTCATTTGGTGGATTAATCCCCGCTCAAGCTGTGTGATTCTCATGTCGTAAGAGGCATAAGTTTTTTCGCCTCGCCAATTAAATGTGAATAAGCTTATGAACGGCAAAGTTTTGACGGAAACTGGCGGAGCATCTGAACAGTCGCATCTGAACCAGCACCCTTGGAAACAGATTACAGGTTATGAGCCTGGGCGAGGCTGGGCAAATCCCGTGGAGAGTGTTGAACGCGCTCGTTGGTGTTGCGAGCAGTTGGAAGACGGGCAGATACTTTACTTCCGTGGGATACCCTTCGATTTTCCCGAAGCTGATCGCACCTTCCTGCTTCAACAGCGTCAAAGCGATGCCCGCATTCACAAGAATATTTCCTACCGTCCCAAGCAGGATATGCTGAGAGGCAACCTAAGCGACCAGCCCGAAGATGCTGAACGTCTGCACAAGATCATGCGCCACTTTTCCGGGGAGATAACCAGGTTGCTCACTCAAACACTTGCCCCTTATGCCTCAAATTGGGCGCTGGACTTTGCGAGTTTTCGTCCTGAAGAGGAAAAAGGGCGCAAACTATCATTGCATAAGCGAAACGATTTGCTCCACGTGGATGCCTTTCCGAGCCGCCCCACACGCGGTGCCCGGATTCTTCGCTGCTTTACAAACATCAACCCTGCTGAACCCCGTGTTTGGCTTACGACGGATCGTTTCCCGCAACTCGCGGAAAGCTTTGCCAAGGACGCTGGATTGGAACGAATTGCCAGCACTGCAGACCATGGCGGAGTTATGAATGCTCTTAAACGCGCCATCGGACTCCAACCTAAAAACCAATCGGCTTACGACCGTTTTATGTTGCGCTTTCATGATTACATGAAGGAGAGCGAAAGGTTTCAGGCTAATTGCAATAAAATCCAAATTTCCATTCCTCCTCTTACCACCTGGATGTGTTTTACAGATTCCGTGCCGCACGCAGTTTTGTCCGGTCGGTATGCTTTGGAACAGACCTTCATCGTTCCTGTTCACGCTCTGGTTAATCCTGAAAAGTCTCCCATTCGTATATTGGAGCGGATTGCAGGGCATTCGTTGGTGCAAACGTAGCATTCTCTCTCTGGCTCAAGCAGCCAAACCGCTTCTTTTAACCACAGTCTGAATAAAGCAAGGCAGGGTCACGTCGATTTCTTGCTGGCCGCAATCCGGAGAAAGTTAAGCTGTCAACGGTAAGTGCCATATGCCGATGGGTTTTGCTTGCCTCTGCGCGCGGCCAAATTAGACTTGTTAAATGAAAAATTTAGGCCTTTTGTTAACGCTCTGGCTTGCCTCCATTTATGGCTTAAAAGCGCAGGTCGCAGTGGAGGTCACCATGGACAGAGACCAGTTTCTTCCGAACGAATCCGTCCCGGTGGCCGTGCGCGTGGTAAATAGATCGGGACAGACCATTCATCTGGGCAAGGAAGTAGACTGGCTCACTTTTTCAGTAGAAAGCCATGATGGCTTTATTATCGCCAAGTATGGAGAAGTGCCCGTGATGAAAGAATTTGATTTGCAATCCTCCGAACGGGCCACCCGCCGCTGCGATCTCTCGCCTTACTTCAACCTGGGACAACCTGGTCATTATTCGGTGATTGCCACTGTAAGAATTAAAGACTGGAACATCGAATTGAGCAGCGAACCAAAAACTTTTGATGTTATTCAGGGTACCAAAATATGGGAGCAGGAATTTGGCGTGCCCGGCAAAGCGCTCACCAATACAGCTCTGCCTGAAGTCCGAAAATATATCCTACAGCAAGCCACTTTTATGAAGGAAAGCAGCCTTTACCTGCGCCTCACTGATGCCACAGAAACTCAATGCTATAAACTCATTCGCGTTGGTCCAATGTCCTCCGTAAGCCATCCGGAGCCCAAACTGGACAAAGCCAGCAATTTGCACCTTGTGTATCAAACGGGATCTCGCATCTTTACCTATAGCCTGGTCAATCCCAGTGGCGAACTCATCAAGCGCCAGACGTATGAATATGCAAATTCCCGTCCTCGTCTAGGCATCGATGACGAAGGAAAAGTATCCGTGGTGGGCGGTTCACGACGCATTGCTTCGAGTGACCTGCCCGTAGCCAGCCCAACTTCTTCGCCTAATGACGTGCCACCGCCCAAACCTTAGATTCCTTTTTTGGGTAATAACCTGTGCCGTTTTCACGTTGGTGGATTCTCTTCAGGCACAGACCGTCATTCTGCATCTTCGCAATGGAGATCGTATTGCCGGAGCAATCACATCGGAAACCACGAATTCAATAACGGTCTCGAATGTGTGGATTAAGGAGCTCATGGTTCCTCTTGCACAGATAGAAAAACGGGAGATTGCCGTAACGCCAGCAGCTCCATCCATTGCTGAAACCAATGCTGCAGTTGCCGCTATCAGCACTGGGACCAACAAACCAACTGCCGTTGCTCCTCTCACCAACGTGGTAGTTGTGGCGAAAACTTCTCCTGCTATTCTTGCTCTTACACCACCTCCAACTCCGAAGCCTTCGGGGTGGAAACGTTGGAAAGGAGACGCATCCGTCGGCACGGATTTGATTTATGGCTCAAGAAACTCAGAATTATTCCACGGGCACGTGGCACTGACATATTCACAGCCTTACCAGCAGGATCCCAAGAAGTTCTTCCGCAATGTCCTGACATATAATGCCGAATACGGAAAAACCGATGGTACGCTTTCAGCTAATCGCATGGATGGCAGTTCCAAGACCGATTTCGACGTAAGCAAAAAGGTCTACATTTATAATTTGATGGGTTCAGGCTACGACCAGATTCGAAAAATCAACGTTCGTTACGAAGTGGGGCCCGGCGCGGGTTACCATCTCTTCACCCTGACGAACTATGTAATGAACGTCGAACTGGGCGGAAATTATCAAGCTGAGTACCGCTCGGATAACACTGAAACAAAAAACTTTTACCTGCGCCTGGCGGAAGACATCAACTGGAAGATCAACAAGCAAATGAGTCTGGTCGAAAAGTTTGAACTGTTTCCGCAGGCAAATGATTTCTCACAATACCGCGCCCGTTTCGAAGCCACTTTCAGTCACTCCCTGCTTGCGAACCTTTCGTTAAACCTGACCCTCCTGGATCAGTATGATACCAAACCAGCTTCCGGTGTCAGCCGCAATGAACTTCAGGTGCGCTCATCGCTGGGTGTTAAGTTTTGAGGCATAAACTCAGCACCATCTCGCTACGCGGTGAAAGTTTCGAATGGCCTTGGACAGATGTCAATGAACCAAGAATCGCGTGCAGGCAAACTGTGCAAGCTGCCGGGAACTATTCCATCAAATCGTTCACTGCCGGCACGCGCTCTTGCATTTGTTTGACCACCGGCATCGCCCGGACGATGGCGTTCTCCTCAGTTTGACCGGGGAAAGATTTCATCACCACCCGGACACCTGCTGCCGGATCACCATTGCGGTCACGCAAAGGGAGGGTGACATAGACCAGTTCCTTATCCTTGCGATATGTCATTACTCCCTTGTTGATCACCTCCGCATCGTTCTTATCACCCGGTTGGCCGATTGCTTTATCGTTGTTGCTCGCCACCACTTTTGGTCCGGACGATTTACCACTCAGCGCGACCACATCAATGCCTTGAAGCCTCGGGAATTTCTCCATTGTCTCCCGCACCAATGACTGCAGGAATCTCTCATGGGGAGTATAGGCGATGCGAATGTCGGTGAAATAGCTGACCGAATCCGACTTGGTCCAAAGCGCAATCTTTCCCGCGCTGAACGTATTGTCAGTCACCGTTGGAATGACTTCCTTGCCATCAAAAGAGCACCGGATCTGATTTCCTTTGCATTCGACCGAAAGCTCATGCCATTCACCTTTCGCAATCGGCACTTTGGGACCCATGAGCGTGCCGATCTCACCATTAACGACTTCGTAAAATCGCACGTTGTGATCCACCGCACTCGCACGGAGGACATAATAATTCTTCACATCCTGCATCCGGAATGCAATGCCTCCCATCTGCTCCAAGATTCCGCTTACGATCTTGAACCGCGTCGTCAGCGTAAAATCTCCGTAAGTCTCATCTCCCAAAACCAGCAACGGGAAATGTTCATCCGTCATGTCCTCGGACAGCTGTGCCACCACCGACTTCTTCGCCACGTTTGGCGCGTTCGTGCTCAAGCTTGGAAAGGCCAACGGCACATCATCCATGATGACCTTCCAATCCCCGGGCTTGCCGCTGCCCTTGAGCAAACTATGAAATCCAGCAGGCGCCTTATTGACCGGCATCTCGCTCAGATCAAAAGTTTTTTCGGCGGCAAACACCGGCCCCGCAAAGGCCACCATCAGCACCCAAAATATATGTTTACGCATCTGATTTGAAGCTTACCAAAACAAAGCCGGGCTACAAGTGATTGTGCCCGGCTTCGCAATTCAACTTTACTACGCCTTCCAGATCATCTCCGCCACGGTTTTACCGGCGGGAATGAATGGCAGCACGTGCTCGGTGTACGGCACGATCACATCCAGCACATACGGTTCCTTGGAATCCAACATCCGCTGCATCGCCGCGCGCAAATCCTTCCGGAACATCACGCGCTCGCACGGCACGCTGAAACCTTTCGCCATCGCCACGTAATCCGGATAAATCTTCTTCATGTTTTCCGGATCACCGAGATAAGTGTTGCCGCGATTGCCTTTGTAAAAACGATCTTCCCATTGCATCACCATGCCTAAGTGCTGATTATTCAACACCAAAGCCTTCGCCGCAATTTTCTCAATATGCGCCGTCGCCAACTCCTGGATGTTCATCAGGAAGGAGCCATCGCCATCGATGTCCACCACCTGCTTGTCCGGGCAGGCCACCTTCGCGCCCATTGCTGCCGGGTAGCCATAACCCATTGCGCCCAAACCAGCGCTCGTCAGCAATTGCCGTGGGAACTTGTATTTATAATACTGCGCCGCCCACATCTGATGCTGGCCCACGCCCGTCGTGATGATCGCATCGCCGCCGGTCAATTCATATAACATCTCAATCGCCATTTGCGGCAAAATCACTTCGCTCACCTGGCCCTCGAGATGATCGCGCATGTGCTGCGACTTCACCACTTCCTCCGTCACGCGATAACCAAACGGCGCCTTCGCTTTCCAATCCGCCACCTGCTTGTGCCACGCGGTAAACTTTTTCGCGATCGCCCGCTCATTCAACATCTGATTCAAGCGACGCAATGCGAACTTCACATCACTCACCACCGGCAAATTCGCCGGTTTGTTCTTGTTGATCTCGGATGGATCAATGTCCAGGTGAACAATCGTTCCGTGCTCGCAGAACTTCTCCACCTTGCCCGTCACGCGATCATCAAACCGCACGCCGAACGCCAGCAACAAATCCGCTCCCGGCGCAATTTGCACCGACGGATCAGTAAATTCCTTCTTCGGCTCAAACTCACCGCTCACCGCCCAGTTCGCATAAGCCGCACCATGCATGCCCAACCAACGGAGGGAGAGGGGATGCGATTCTGGAAACGCTCCGATGCCCATGAGCGTGGTGGTCACCGGGATTTGCGCTGCTTCCGCGAACTTCAACAACTCCTCGCTCGCCTCGCCGCTGATGATGCCGCCGCCCACATACAACAACGGCCGCTCACTCTCTCGATCAACCCGACGATCTCATTCAACTCGATGTCACTCGCGCGCCGGTCCACATCATAACCGCGCACCAACACCTCGCTGGGGAACACCGGCTGCGTCTTCGCCTGTTGAATATTCTTCGGCACATCCACCACCACCGGACCAGGACGCCCGCTCGTCGCCACGTAAAAAGCTTCCTTGATGATCCGCGGAATGTCATTCACATCCGTCACCAGGTAACTGTGCTTCACGATCGGCAACGTCATCCCGAAGAAATCCGTTTCCTGGAAAGCTCCACGCCCAATCATCGCCTGCGGCACCTGACCCGTGATCGACACCAACGGAATCGAATCCATATAGGCATCCGCAATGCCGCTCACCAAATTCGTCGCGCCCGGCCCGCTCGTCGCCATGCAAACACCCGCCTTGCCCGTCGCCCGCGCATAACCTTCCGCGGCAAAAACTCCGCCCTGCTCATGGCGCGGCAAAATCGTCCGGATCTTCGACCGGCTCAACGCCTGGTGAAACTCCATGCTCGCCCCGCCCGGATACGCAAAAATCGTATCCACACCCTCGCGCTCGAGGCAGGCGATCAGGATTTCACTGCCCATCATCGTGGGTCCGATTTCAGCACGTTTCTTCGTTTCCGTTTGTTTCGCTGTTTCTATCGTTTTGCTCATACTAAGTTGCGGATTTATCCGTTTTTGACCGGCGACCGCGGGTTGCACAAAAAAACCCACGACCGTTGCCAGCCGTGGGTTTTTGTCGAAATCGTTTCTACATTCGACAAAAGCCCGCGCTGGCGCCGGCTACTACGACGGCGACTACCAGAGCTACTTGTCGAACATTGACTAACATTGTCGCGTACCCTAGCCATCCGCACACCCATGGTCAAGCCCGGAATCCGCTTTTTTACTCCAATTTTCAAGCCCATTCTCCTCATCTCGCTTCAAGTGTTAGCCTCACGAAAAAATTTTTAACCGTTATCTGGCGTTATTAGGCGTTATCTACCGTTATCTGGCGTTAGCCCCATCCATTCAACACTCGAAATTCGC
>NZ_ABOX02000075.1 GCF_000172555.1 Pedosphaera parvula Ellin514 | reverse complement strand
GCTTACTGTGGTGGTCTCGCTCATCACCGACAAATGGGTTGAGCCGCGGTTGGGGGAATATAAACCAGAGCCGGGCACTGTGGTGCAAAGCAAGACCATTTCCCCTGAGGAATCGCGTGGCTTGAAATACGCGACCTGGGCAGTCATTGGTGGACTGGTGATCTTTGGGCTTTTGACACTCCCACACGCAGCGCCGCTGCGAAACCCGGAAACCCACGCCCTTATCGGAGACTCGCCTTTCATGGACGGGCTCATCGTATTCATCGCGTTGATGTTCCTGTTCGCCGGAGCTGCATATGGATTTGGCGCCGGCACCATGAAGAGTGCCACCGATGTCATTAAAGCCATGGAAAAAGCCGTTGCCGGACTGGCCGGCCTGATTTTTCTCTTGTTCGTCATCAGCCAGTTCAACGCCTTTTTCACCTACACCAACATGGCGACAGTTGCCGCGGTGAAACTGGGTGATGCTCTCGAGCATGCGGGTCTTGGCGCTCTTCCATTGTTGGTTGGATTTGTATTTGTTGTCGGTCTGCTCGATATCATCATGACGGGAGCGATACCGAAGTGGGCCATTTTCGCTCCGATTTTTGTGCCTCTGATGATGCGGTTGGGTGTGCATCCCGAAGCCGTGCTGGCTGCTTACCGCGTCGGCGATTCACCGATTAATGCGATTTCGCCATTGAACGCATACTTCGCGTTGATCGTTTCGTTTGCCCTGATCTACAAGAAGGATGCGGGGGTGGGAACGGTGGTTGCGTTGATGTTGCCGTACGTCGTGGTGCTCTTTGTAGTTTGGACTATTCTCCTGGCATTATGGCAGATACTGGGACTTCCGTGGGGCTTTTGATGAACCTGCGTCATTCGTTTTGTGGGACAGGAGAGTGTTTAAATGATTACCCAAGCTTTTGCCTTCCATATAAACTTGTGAGTCGAGGGAGGATGGTTGTCCACTCCATCGATCGATTCGCTGTCGACGAGATTCCGAGCGCCTTTGGTTGCCTCTGACAAACCGGCGGAGTGGCCGAAGAAAGAATAAATGCAAACGCAATTTCAGATTGATGAAGGAGCCGAGGCCTCGCCTGTATCCACCGGTCATTTACCGTCCGGCGAGAAGGTGAGGGAATTGGTGGCCGAGGCACATGAGCGTTTCAAGTTAAACCCGGAAGGAGAGAATTCGCAGGTTTATCCGGCGCTGGCTGAAGTGCCGAAGGATTTGTTCGGCATATGCGTGGTCGGTACCAAGGGCGATGTGTATGAGGCTGGCGATGCGGAATACGAGTTTGCGATCATGAGCGTGTCCAAACCGTTCATTTTCGCCTTGGTGTGTGAAGCCCTGGGTCCCGAGGCGGCCCGTAAGAGACTAGGGGTGAACAGCACCGGACTTCCGTTCAATTCGCTTTCGGCCATCGAACGCGCCGAGGATGGCAGAACGAACCCGATGGTTAACTCGGGAGCAATCGCGACAACGAGTCTCGTGCCGGGCATAACCCATGACGACAAGTGGCGGTTCATTCACGACGGCTTGTCCCGTTTCGCGGGCCGAACACTTTCACTGGACCACGAAGTGTATCATTCAGCATCGGAAACCAACCACCGGAACCGGAGCATCGCGCGCCTGCTCCAGAGCTACGATCGCATTTTTTTCGATCCAGTGCAGGTAACCGACTTGTACACCAGGCAATGCTCGTTGAACGTGAGCGCGAGGGATTTGGCGGTCATGGGCGCCACGCTTGCTGATGGCGGAGTGAATCCCCTGACCAAAGAGCAGGTGGTTGACGCGTCGGTCTGCCATTATGCCTTGGCGGTAATGACCACGGCTGGATTGTACGAGACCTCGGGTGACTGGCTTTACGACATTGGGTTGCCAGGAAAGAGCGGGATCGGCGGGGGGATTGTCACTGTGTCGCCGGGCAAAGGTGGACTGGGGACTTTTGCGCCGCCGCTCGACCAAGCTGGAAACAGTGTCAAAGGGCAACTCGTTGCCAGGTTTCTCTCGGAGCGATTGGGCATGGACCTGTTTGTCTCAAAACCTGCTGATTGAGGCGATGGAGAATGCGCCCCTTCGTTGCCGGAAGCTGAATCGTAATTTAAATAGGGAGGCGAACTTCCGACTCCCGCAAATTGGAGAATTGTTATGTTACCGAGAGCAAAACACAAAACCTATATAAGGGGTCGTGGCAGGATGGATAGTCTTCAAGTCAGCGAGCAGGAGCAAGCCACGGAGGCACCACGCAAGTATTCGCGCGAGCATTCGGAGAGATTTCGACACGAGCTTCACGAATTTATCCGCATCCCCAGCCTGAGCGGCGATCCGGCACGTGCTGGTGACGTTAAACGTGCAGCAGAATGGTTGGCAGCGCATTTGCATGCGCTGGGCATCAAGAACGCTAAAGTAATGCCCACGGGCGGCCATCCAGTCGTGTATGCCGAGTGGATGGGTGCGGGGCCGAACAAGCCAACCGTCCTGGTATATGGACACTATGATGTGGTGCCTGCCGAGATGAAGGATGGTTGGAATACACCACCTTTCGAACCAGTCGAGAGGGGTGGCAAGATCTATGCACGTGGTGCGACGGACGATAAAGGGCAACTGTTCATCCATGTCAAAGCCCTCGAGTCGTATCTGGAAGCCAGCGGCGGTGCGCCGGTCAATGTGAAGTTTCTGATTGAAGGCGAGGAAGAAATTTCTTCCCCCAATCTCGCGCCTTTTATCAAAAGGAACCTGAAGTTGCTCAAGTCCGACGTGTGCGTGATCAGCGATTCGGGGATGCGCGCGATTGAAGAACCGGCCATTGCGCACAGCTTGCGAGGCATGACTTATATCGAGCTCGAGGTTCAGGGACCGAAGGAAGATCTGCACAGCGGTTTCTGGGGCGGAGCGACGCACAATCCCGCGCTTGCGCTCGTGGAAATTCTTTCGAAGCTCTACAAACCCGACAATACCATCGCGGTGCCAGGGTTCTACGACGACGTCGTTCCGCTGACCGCGAAAGAGCGCGAGATGATTTCGAAGGCGGCGCTGACCGAAAAACAGTTCAAAGAAGCCACGGGCGTGCCGGCTGTGTGGGGGGATAAGAAATATACGATTCGCGAGCGCCTGTCAGCCCGTCCAACGCTTGAAATCAACGGCATGTGGAGTGGTTATTCAGGTCCCGGACCCAAGACCATCATCCCTGCCAGGGCCGGTGCCAAAGTGAGTTGCCGTCTGGTTGGCGATCAGGATCCCGACAAGATTTACAAGCTGTTGAGTAAATACATTGAATCGATCACGCCGCCGACCGTGAAGGTAAAAGTTACCTTGTTGACCAAGGGCAAGCCTGCGTTGATCCCGTTTGATCTGCCGGAAATGCAAGCCGCAGAGCGGGCGTATGAGAAAGGGTGGGGGCATAAGCCGATTTTCACGCGCGGCGGTGGCAGCATCCCCATTGTTGCGGACATCTACAACATGATGAATATTCCAGTGGTAATGATGGGCTATGGGCTGGAAAGCGACGGACTGCATTCTCCCAATGAGCATTACACCATCGAGATGTTCCATCGCGGTGTCGAAACGGCGATTGTCTATCTGGGAGAATTGGCTCAATTGCCGCGAAAAAAAGTGCGCAAATGAAATCAAAATTCGACAGCGAACTTGAAGATCGCTTCGTGCGTTATGCCCGCATCGACACCCAGAGTGACGAAAAGTCTGCCACTTCACCCAGCACAGAGAAGCAGTACAACCTGCTCAAACTTCTGGTGAATGAACTGAAGTCCATCGGTGCGCAGGATGTGACTCTGACCGACTATGGCGCTGTCATAGCCAGTATCCCGAGCACCGTGAAGGCCGAAATACCCACCATCGCTTTTCTGGCCCATGTGGACACGGCACCTGCCTTCAGCGGAACCGGTGTGAAGCCTATTGTCCACCGCAACTACAATGGCAGTGACATCGTTCTACCCGACGACCAGAACGCCGTGCTATCACCCAAACGGTTTCCGTACCTGGCCAGGAAAGCAGGGGATGACATCATTACGGCCAGTGGGACCACCCTCCTCGGGGCAGATGATAAAGCAGGTGTGGCGATTGTCATGACCTTTGCCCGCCATCTGCTGCAAAATCCTGACCTGCCTCATGGCCCGATCCGAATTGGTTTTACACCAGATGAAGAGATCGGTCGCGGCGTACACGCCCGCTTGCCAGCCGACTTGGGATGCGACGTTGCCTACACACTGGATGGCGGTGAACTTGGGGAGATTGTGTATGAGACGTTCTCGGCGGACAAGGCGGTCGTGCACATTCAGGGTGTATCGATTCATCCGGGGCAGGCCAAGGACAAGTTAGTCAACGCCCTGCATCTGGCCGCCAAGCTCATAAATACAATGCCTCAGGTCACGCTTACTCCTGAGACTACCGCTGACCGTGAGGGTTTCATCCATGTCTACCAGATGAGTGGCACGCCAGCAGCAGCGGACCTTGGCTTCATCCTTCGTGACTTCGAACTGGATGGCCTGCGCGATCATGGCGAATTGCTCAAGCAGGTCTGCACCACGGTGCAGGCTACCGAACCACGCGCCAGGATCAACTGCACCATCACGCCACAGTATCGCAACATGCGGTACTGGCTTGAGGAGGACATGCGTCCCGTTGAACTGGCACGGGAGGCATGTGACGAGTCAGGCATCAAACATTTCTCCAGTCCCACGCGCGGCGGCACTGACGGCTCGCGTCTAACTGAGATGGGTGTGCCTACACCCAACCTTTTCACCGGCATGCAAAACATCCATGGTCCACTCGAATGGATCAGCGTGCAGAACATGGCCCGCGCGGTAGAGATGTGCGTGAAGCTCGGGGAATTGTGGAGTAGCCCAACGAGTGCGGCGCCAACTGCAATTCAAGGAAACCGGCATAGGAAGGGAGCGGCTGATACTGCTGCTTTGGTGGACTGGTCAGGGTAAAGCAGCTCCGGCTTCGTGGATTCGCTGTGATGGCCCAGGTGGTTTATGGGAATGGTAATGGCTAACTTGCTGCCAGTGGTCTTCGTTGCCTCTGTGCTGCCGCTGGAGATCGTTATGACCCTGCTTTTGTTGAGTGGTGAAAGGGGCTTGATCAAAGCAATGGCGTTTGCCGCAGGCGCCATGGGGGTTCGCACAATTCAAAGTATTTTGTTCGGCTGCGTGTTCGTTATCGCCGGCGAAGCTGGTGGCGAGTACGCATCCCATCCCATCGCTTCCATTCTGCTGTTGATGGCTGGCATCATCATGCTCATCAACGTCGTCAGGACATGGCGCAAGAAAGGCGATCCTGACGCACCACCACCGAAGTGGATGACGAGTCTCAGCGCAGCCTCGGCGCTCACGACGTTTGGCATAGGCGGACTGAGCATGGTGATTTCGATCAAACAGTGGATCTTTACGCTCTCAGCCATTGCCGTCATAAACGAGGTACAGTTGAGCCGGTTGGGCCGGATACTCATGTATCTCTTTTTTGTTGTGGCAGCGTATTCGCTGGTGCTGGCGCCTATCATTACCAGCGTTTTTGCACCAATGCAGGCTGCTAAATTGCTGGAGATTACACAGGTTTGGTTGGGACGCCACAACCGGAGGATCACCATGGTGGCTTCGTTGATTTTGGGGGTATGGTTTATGTGGAAAGGAACGACTGATTTGCTGGCACATGGTGGTACGCACGGTTCGCCGACGACGACTGCAATGGGCTTACCGATCCATGGCACGTTGTGGATTCACTTTAATGACCTTGCTTTTGTATGGCTAAGTTGATGGTTAGTTTGCTGCCACTGATCATTGGAGCCTCGTTTGGCGGACCGATGTGGGCCATCATGACATTGCTCTTTTTGCGCGGGGAAGGGGGCATGGTCAAAGCGACGGCATTCGCAGTCGGAGCGATGATAGTGCGTGTGTTGCAGGGTATTTTATTTGGTTATGTTTTTATTTCGGCCGTCAGGGCAGGCGGTGAGGTTGGAGCCAATTTTATGGCTTCGACGATGCTGTTGATGGTGGGGGTTCTGCTGCTGGCCACCGTGATCAAGACGTTGTGCAAGGAAGAAGATCCGGATGCACCGCCGCCCAAGTGGATGACGGCCCTGGATGGGATCACGGCACTTACTGCGTGTGGCATGGGCGCATTGCTGATGTTGATTGGGATGAAGCAGTGGATCTTTACGCTCTCAGCCATCGCCGTCATCGATGAGGCGCAGTTGGGGCTGACGGCCAGCATCTTCGCGTATCTTTTCTTCGCCGTGGCTGCGCAGGCACTTGTGCTGGCGCCGATCATCAGTCGCGCTGTGGCGCCGAAACAATCGGCCAGAGTGCTGGAACTGCTGCTAGCCTGGCTGGAGCGTCGGAGCCGGGCGATTACGATCGTGGCTTCATTGATTTTTGGAGTTTGGTTTATTACGAAAGGCGTGACTGGATTGATGGGCCACGGTGCTGAGACAGCGATTACAAATACCCATAAATAAGGGAGGAAACAATGAGCGATCAACGAGCAAACAGAGCTTTTCACAGGAGCATTCACACCCTCGCCTCCGCTGATGGACCCGTGCGGATTGAGACGGACAGTCTTGGCTCAAAGCAGATACCGGCGAATGCTTATTGGGGGTTAAATGTCAGCCGTGCGCTCGATAATTTTGCCATCAGCGGACGCCCAATCTCTGAGTATCCTGACTTGATCTTCGGCTATGCCTGCGTGAAACAGGCTGCGGCGCGTGCCAACGCCGAAATTGGAGTCCTGGAGCGTGACAAGGCTGATTTGATCGACCGCGCGTGCGAGGAGATCAAGGATAGCAAATTGCAGGATCAATTCATCGTGGACATCCTGCAGGGTGGGGCGGGAACGTCCACAAACATGAATGCTAATGAAGTAATTGCCAATCGCGGATTGGAGTTGGCAGGTTTCTCAAAGGGCAACTATGAACACCTTGATCCCAATGATCACGTGAACCGGAGTCAGAGTACGAATGATACCTATCCGACAGCACTAAAGATCGGGTTATGCCTATCCATCGAGCGGCTGCTCGCTGAACTCGAGCTTTTGGGGCGAGCGTTTCATGATAAGGGGCGGGAGTTTGCAGGCATTGTGAAAGTGGGACGCACGCAGTTGCAGGATGCGGTGCCGATGACACTGGAGCAGGAGTTCGAAGGCTTCGCTGTCACGTTGGCAGAGGATCACGCGACCCTACATGGTGTCATTCAGCGCCTTGGAGAGATCAATCTGGGGGCAACAGCGATTGGAACGGGCATTGCCGCTGATCCACGCTACGCTGAGGCCGTGCGCAAGCATCTCGCAGATATCACCGGTTACAAGATTGTCACCGCGCCAAACCTGATTGAAGCGACCACCGATGTTGGAGTTTTTATGGAACTCTCCGCAACGCTCAAGCGCAGTGCGATGAAGCTCTCGAAGATTTGCAATGATCTGCGGCTCCTTGGTTCGGGGCCTCAGGCGGGGCTCAATGAGATTAATCTTCCGGCAAGGCAGGCGGGATCGAGCATCATGCCGGGCAAGGTGAACCCGGTCATTCCTGAAGTTGTGAACGAGGTGGCATTCGTGGTCGCCGGGCGGGGATGTGACGATGACCATGGCTGCGGAAGCGGGGCAACTCCAGCTCAACGCATTTGAACCTGTCATGGCCCACGTGCTGTTTGAGAATCTTAAATGGATGACTGCAGCAATGACGACGTTGCGCGTGAACTGTGTTGAGGGAATCACTGCTAATAGGGAGCGTCTCGCCAGAGAAGTTGATTCCTTCGTTGGAGTAATCACCGCGCTCATCCCACACATTGGTTATGGGCCAGCAGCCAAGATGGCAAAAGAAGCACTGGCGAGCCATGCCAACATCGCCGAACTTGTGGTGAAGTCAGGCGTCCTCACGCGGGAGCAGGTTGACACAATGCTGTCGCCGGAGCGTCTGACCAGCAATCGAGAAGTGTATGCACACGGGACTCGAGATTGATCTTATTCAGCCGAGGGACGAACACTATGAATGACATTGCCATTACCTTCGCCCTGGTAGTCGTAGTGGTGGCACTATTCGCGTGGAACCGCATCCCGGTAGTGATTGTGGCCATTGGGCTGGCATTGGCGCTTTATGCCACGGGTATTCTGGATGCGGAACAAGCTTTGGGCGGTCTTGGCGATCCTGCCGTGATCTTCATCGCGTCCCTGTTCGTAGTCAGTGCGGGACTCGATGCAACGGGCGTAACAGCGTGGGCGGGGAAATTCCTGATCGCCAAGGCTGGGAAGAGTCACACGCGGTTGCTCATTTTTATCATGCTGCTGGTCGCATTACTCACAGCGCTTATCAGCGTGAATGGCGCAGTCGCAGCACTCCTGCCAATGGTCGTCGTGATGGCGATCAAGCTCGGCCGCTCGCCGTCGCAGCTGCTCATGCCACTGGTATTCGCAGCGCATGCCGGGTCGATGTTAACGCTCACCGGGACACCTGTAAACGTCCTCGTTTCAGAGGCCGGCACGAACGCGGGAATCGGAGCCTTCGGCTACTTTGAGTTCGCCATCGTCGGCGTCCCCCTGCTGCTTGGCAGCATGGCTATCATAGCGATTTTCGGGGAGCGCCTGCTGCCGCAGCGGAGGGGCCGGACAATTCCATCCAATCTCAGCAAACACGCCCAGACGCTCATCGAGCAGTACACGCTCGACGATGGGATTTTCCGGCTGCGTGTGCGGCCGCATTCGTCTTACATAGGGTTGTCCTCGGACAGTATCGATTTCAAGGACTATCCGGGCCTGACGCTGGTTTCCATTCAAGAGGGAGATGAAGGTGGCCCTTTACAGCGCTCCACACTGGAATGTGGCGACATTCTCATCGTTCGAGGTGAAGCAAAAACGGCGTGTAGTCTGGCGACAGATAAAATTCTTGCCTTTCGTTCGGAGCATGCGGCCGCAGATGTCGCGGACGCTCTGTTCAACCGCACGTCGGGTCTGGGGGAACTGGTGATTCCTCCCCGGTCGGGGATGATTGGCACAGCAGTGTTTCCAGGGATGGTCACCCCCAGTAGTGATCTCGTCATCCTGGCCGTGCAACGCAAAGGCGAGGACTTGGGGCCAAACGAAACCGTGTTGGCAGCTGGCGATACACTGCTTCTTCAGGGAACCTGGGAGGCGCTTGATGAACACCTCGATGATCCAGATGTTCTAGTCGTCGACTCACCGGAAGTGGTGCGCCGGCAAGCCGTGCCGATGGGAGTTGG
The DNA here is from genome assembly GCF_000172555.1 of Pedosphaera parvula Ellin514. Classification (NCBI taxonomy): domain Bacteria; kingdom Pseudomonadati; phylum Verrucomicrobiota; class Pedosphaerae; order Pedosphaerales; family Pedosphaeraceae; genus Pedosphaera; species Pedosphaera parvula. The sequence goes on along the minus strand of NZ_ABOX02000075.1, from coordinate 13,725 downwards.
AGCGAAGCGAGCAATCGCGGTGCTCGTCGGAATGGTGATACTTCTTGCCACGGACGCAGTTCCTGCAGTCATTGCAGGATTGGTTGCGGCTTGTTCCATGGTTTTGCTGAAGGTGCTTACAGTAACGCAAGCGTATCGTTCCATCAATTGGACAACGGTCATCCTGGTTGGTGCAATGATGCCGCTCTCGATGGCGATGGAGAAGACGGGTGCAGCGAACCTGATGGCTGAGAGGCTTGTCAACCTGGTGGGTAATGCTGGTCCATATGCATTGCTCGCCGGGCTCTTCGTGCTGACCGCCTTGCTTGGCCAGATTATCAGCAACACGGCAACGGCGCTCATTATCATCCCGATTGCAGTGGCCGCCGCGACCGAGATCGGAGTGTCTCCGCGACCGGTGTTGATGAGCGTCGCGGTGGCAGCGGCGGCCTCCTTTCTCACACCCGTCGCCACTCCGGTAAACCTGATGGTGATGGGACCGGGCGGGTACCGCTTCGGCGACTACTGGAAGCTTGGGCTGCCGTTAATGTTGTGGTTCTTCGTCGTGGCGACCTTCCTTGTACCGGTGTTCTGGCGGTTTTGAGCGGGCCTTAGGGGCGGCTCATCAGCGGCATCGATGATTTACATCGTTACGGCGCGGTTCACGGGAAGAACCGGCAGCTTGAAAAACGTAAAGAAAGCCACGAACAAAACTATCAAGCCGAGCCAGAGGACGGCTCTACGCCCTCTTGGTGTCTTCAGTTGCGGGGCAGTCCCGCCGAAGAAGAGTGCTGCAGCCAGCAGCACGGTAGTCAAAATGTAGCGGCGGCTGACCTTGTCCGCCTCCTCTGCCTGGTCCCATAGTAGATCACTTTCCGAATCGATGCGGTCTGCCTCGATCAGCAGAGAAGGCTGGTAAATATTCGTGATAAATGGATGTGGCGGTGCATTGGAATTTTCGAACGGTCGCGTGCGCATCCAGGCGTCGAATGCATTTTTTAACTCTGGACGAAACTGGCCTTCATATAGGCGGGCCAGCGGTTCGTTCGAAGTGTTGCGTGCATTCTGATACTGACTGAAGACGAAGGCGTCCAAGAGAAAGGCCTGATTTGATTTCAGTCGAGAAGTGGCTGCCTCATGTGTTCGGATTACAGAAAGGCTGGACAACTTCGTTGACCGGGCTCCCCAGGAGGTAGCCTGATAGGAACACCATGCAGTTCCGACGGTGGCGAGGGAGAGAAGGACGACGGCAATCGCGTCGAAGACAACGTAACGGCGCGGGGGTGAAGATGGTTTATCCGAAGTTTGGTTCACGCCCTTTTCCATAGTGGTTTGTGATGTTGCGACCGAATCTTGTATTCACAATTCTCCCTGCAACGCTTGATGTCAAATTGCAGGACTATGCAGGCAGTGAGTAGTTCCTGAAGTTGTGGAAGCGACATGGTCGGATCGTCAGCAATAAGGGCCCCCAATATTGATTGAATAGCTTCTATATTGGCATTCACTTTTTCTTCCCGCAATTCGCGTGACTTTGTCTCCATACGTTGTGTTTCAACTGATTAGTTATGGCTTAAAGCCCTGCCCAAATGGCCAAAGTAACTGATTCTGAGGATCTCAAAGAAACATTTCCTGCAGGATATGCTTAGCCAATGACAAATAGGCCATGGCGTATTTTCATGATTTAGTCCATCAGACTGCGACCATCATACTTTTGTTTATCAGATAGGCTCCAGTTGCTAAGGTTGTTTCTCTAGGTCATATTTTCTTGCCATGTGATGTCCAAGCGGGTGCCGATTCGGCAGAGTATTGAATCATAGAAACTAACAAGGTGGGAAATATAATGATTGTTTACGGTGACCCGCGATTTGGAATAGAAGCTAAAGAGTTTATACAGCATTTAGAGAGACAAACAGCGCTCATCCATTGGGACAATTTGGATGCTGCCCGTTCGGTGTTGATTCAATGTGGTCAGTTTGAGCAGGGGATCATGGATCAGTACGAAGAACAAAATAAATCCCTGATCCAAAGCCGCGTTCAGACAGTTACTGATTCTGCCAGCACCCTCTTTTATGCATTACTGTTTGATGCTTGCAGGAAGTTGCCGGAACCGCGATATGAAATCAGAACCGCGCTGGACCATTTGCAATCCGCCCTGCAACAGGTCCAAGACATTAATAATGTCAGTTTGCAAATAAAAGTTCCTGAAGGCTTCGAGTTTTACACTCTCTATCCGGAACAATACTGTTTTGCTGCATGCAAATGGTGCAGCCATCACGTATCCGTTCCTCCCCGTAAAAAGGCGGTCGTGATTGGCTTGCGTAGTATTGGTACCAGCCTATCTGCCTTGGTGGCCACCACGCTCGAAGTGGTTGGTTGGGAAACACTTCGTTTTACAGTCCGGCCGAGGGGTAATCCCTTTGAACGTGAGGCAAATATACCTGACATTGATCTGACCGATATAGCCCAAGTTCTTATTGTTGATGAAGGCCCTGGCATTTCTGGCTCCTCTCTGACTGCGGTCGTCCAAGTTCTTCTCGAAAAGTCTTTCCCTCTGGAATGCATCACCTTGTTTCCTGGTCATGCAGGAGAGCCTGGCTGCTTTGCTTCGCCTCGCGTACGATCAATCTGGTCTTCCATCCCCAAACAAATTGTCACGCTGGATGAACTTCATTGGAATAATCGTTCGCTGCCCGAATTGTTGACCAGTAAATCTGAAGAAATGTTTCATCCCGCAGTTTTTGATGGCATCGAAGACTTAAGTGCTGGTCTTTGGCGCAGACATGCTTATCCAAATGCATCAGAATGGCCTTGCATTTGCCTAACGTTTGAGAGAACAAAGTACCTTTGTTCTGCCAGTGGATCACTCGCAATCATTTGGAAATTCATTGGTTTGGGTTCCTTAAATGAAAAGTGTTCCAACTCGTATGACCTGGTTCGGCGTTCACAGGTCGGTCCGACTAAAAATCTCCACCTGCCTGTTCTTGGTTTATTTAATGGATTCATGGCCTTGCCATGGATTGGAGGAAGACGTCTCTTATGTTCCGATGCCTCGAACCCGCTGATTCTTGGGACTATTGCACAACATATCATCGCCTCATCCATTCCTTCTCAATCTGAGGAACGAAATGCAGCCGAGATTACCCGCCTTGGACAAATGCTCCAGGGTAATACCATGGAGAGTTTAGGCGAAAGATACGCTCACTGCATCAATCGTTCCATCGGCGTCGCATTGAACCAGTCTCCCGGCCTAAACTACGGTGACGGTCATCTTGGCCCACATGAATGGATACAAACTCCACAGGGAGCTCTTTTTAAAGTTGATAATTTCGGTCACCGGATTGATCACACCATCGTCGGAACACAATCAATTCTTTGGGACATAGCCCGTGCAACGATTGAATGGAAGATGAACAGAATTACCAGTGCTGCCTTTTATTCAATAATCGAATCCGCTGGTGTTGCAATTCCTCCAGACGCTCTCACATTCTATCGTATGGCCTATGCTGCCTTTCGCCTGGGGCAAATCTCGTTGTGCCGAACCTCGACCACCAGCGAGACTTGGGAGCTAATCCATTCACAACATGCCGCAACGTATCATCGCGAGTATCTTGCCCATGAATTGGAATTGCAGACTTCGGAAACCGGATAAGAGGCTTTCCAGTTATGAGGTTCAGTCCACCAATAAGGATGGTTCAACTGGGGATTTGTTCACCGGGTCTCCCGCATAACGTTCCACCACTTCCGCTGCAAACCTGGAAAACTCGTCCAGGCATAATGGAGGGCTTGTGCAATTCGAGGCCTTACCCCGGGAAGGCGGCGTGAAGCAAAGTGTGATGGTCGTGTCAAATTCCGCAAGTGCTTCCATCTGTCGATCAAACCATTGTAATGCGTTTGGACGCTCCCAGTCAGCCCAGCTAATTCCCGTCCGCAATTTTCTCACTCCGAGTTTGCGCAACCACTCAACTGCAAAATCCAATCGATGATCTTCAAAGTGGAACCATTGGCAGATCCCCATTTCAGGGTTGAAATATTTTATCGCTGGCTTTGGTGTGCGGTCTTCCCGGATCAGTCCCATGTAAAAATGACGGTAATACGCACTTCCCTCACATTCCTTGTGACGGGTCGTGGCCTCCCATTTCATGGGCAAATCCAACAGGCTGTACCAAAACACCCGGTCCGCGTTGCCAATCAACAACTCACTGGTCCGTTGAATGCCGAAAGTTTGCACTTCATCCGCACCGAAGGTGGATACTCCCACTTCCGTCACCCAAATGGGCAAATCCGTTACCGCTCTGATTTCGTCCAGTTTCTTCGGCCAATCGTTGATTTGCCAATGGTTCCAATCCAGTGGAAAGCCATGTACTCCCACTGCATCCAGATAAGCCAGCAAACCATAACTCTTTAATAAGTCGATAAAGCCAGCGTCAATTGGCGATATTCCCCCGAGGATGATCGGCAATTTCGGACGGCATTGCCGGATGGCGATCGCTGCCATCCGCGTCATTTCCGCGAACTCCTTCCAGCCTTGGTCCATCTGAAAATCCCAATGGGACAGGTTGTTTGGTTCGTTCCACAATTTGATTGCCTCGATCATCTTTATTCCTGTTTTCTGCGATGAATTCTTCCGTTTTTTGCCTGGCCTCGTAATCGGTGAATTGTTGCGGCGGTGATTTCATGAAATAACTCGAGGGTCCAACCAGCGCACCTCCGATACCCCGGTCCATTGCCAGTTTTGCGCAACGTATGGCATCAATCACCACACCAGCGGAATTAGGTGAATCCCAGACTTCCAGTTTCAGTTCACAATTTAAGGGCACGTTTCCAAAGGTTGTTCCTTCCATGCGGATGTAGCACCATTTACGATCTTCCAGCCAGGGCACATAATCGCTCGGCCCCACATGCACATTGTTTGCAGGCATGGGTGTGCCCAACTGGCTGGTCACAGCATTGGTCTTCGAAATCTTTTTTGATTCCAACCTCTCCCGTTCCAGCATGTTAATGAAATCAGTATTGCCGCCAAAATTGAGCTGGTACGTCCGGTCCAGCCTGACTCCCCGTTCAGTAAACAGTGTTGTTAACACCCTGTGCGTAATGGTCGCCCCCACCTGCGATTTGATGTCGTCACCAATGATCGGCAGTCCACGGTCTTCGAACCGTTTCTGCCAGTAAGGTTGGGACCCAATAAATACCGGGATGCAATTGATAAATCCACAACCAGCCTCCAGCACCTGCTCGACATACCATTTTGTCGCCATCTCCGAACCGACGGGCAGATACGAAACCACCACATCAGTGCGCGTCGCCTTCAGAATGCCTAAAATATCATCTGTTTCTCCCGGCGCCTTCTCAATGACCTGATTGAGATACTTCCCCAATCCATCATGGGTCATTCCCCGATAAACTTTCACGCCAAGCGCGGGCACTTCACAAAATTTATAGGTGTTGTTTGGCGCGGCAAAAATGGCTTCCGATAGATCCCTGCCTACCTTGGTCGAATTCACATCGAATGCGGCGGTGAACTCGATATCCCGAATGTGGTAGCCACCCAGGCCAACATGCATCAGGCCGGGCACAGTGTCTCCCTCCCGGGCATCCTTATAAAATTCCACGCCTTGAACAAGGGAGGATGCGCAATTGCCAACGCCCACAATTGCAACGCGAATCTTCTTCCTGCCATTCCGTTCCTTGAGATTTTGGGAAAGCTTTGCGTCCATAAACGTTTATTATAAATCGATTTGAGGCTCGCCCCAGTGGGGTAAATACATGCTTTTGTTTACAAGCCTTATTACCCTCCTGGGCGCAGGAGATTTCTGAAGGACAATTCCATTCCAGGACCGGATGCCATAGTGCGTGTCAACAGAGGTAGCTTATCACCCCGTGGAAGCTACAAAGCTCAAACTGGATGCTGCTTTGGAAGAGTTTTTCAGTTTTAAACCAAGGACATATTTATGAATGCTGAGGCTAAAAAAACAACCGATCACGAAGAAATAAAACACTGGGTCGAGGATCATGGCGGCAAGCCAGTTTCAGTCAAGGGGACAGGTGGCAAGGGAGATCCCGGATTGCTGCGCATCGATTTTCCCGGTTATAGCGGTGAGGATACCCTGGAGGACATCTCCTGGGACGAGTGGTTTGATAAATTTGATGAAAAGCATCTTGCTTTCCTGTACCGGGAAGAAACCAGCAAAGGAAAAGAAAGCCGCTTCTGCAAATTGGTAAGTCGTAAGTAAACAGTGTCGCTCGCTTCTTTTGGCGGGAGACACTTCATGCCATGTCCCTTCTATAAAACTATTTTGTGAGTGCCATATGATGCTTTTCTCCTGTGCTGTCAGCGTAATGCGCGGTCTGGTTCAATGTCATTAAGAGAGATTATTCCCAATTATTCCAATTCCATTTTTCGTTTGTTGTGACAGAAATCCCTCTGCCTCAGCCTTTCTGGAGCGCCGTTTAAAAACGGGCTGTACTCCCCAGTTGTTTACTGCTCGTCCACGTTCAACGGTTTGTTTCGTCATGAGTAAAAAAGTTTTGATTACGGGGGGGGCAGGATTCATCGGTTCCCATCTGACTGATGAGTTGCTTGAGCAAGGTTATGACGTGCGCATTCTGGATAACCTGGCACCGCAAGTCCACGGACCTCAACCTCAACGGCCTTCGTATCTGAATTCCGAAGCGGAATTGATCGTTGGCGATGTCCGAGATGCCGGCAAGCTTCGCCATGCGCTTGAAGACATCGATGCTGTTTATCATCTTGCTGCCATGGTGGGAGTTGGGCAAAGCATGTACGAAGTGGCCGAATATACTTCCGTGAATAATGAAGGCACGGCAGTGCTTTTGCAGGCGCTTATCGAGAAGCCCGTCGAGAAACTGGTGGTTGCCTCCAGCATGAGCCTTTATGGCGAAGGGCTCTACCGTTCAGCCGCCGGAACCCTGGTGTCAGGCACGGATCGTGACCTGGCACAACTCAAGGCTCGCGATTGGGAACTGCATGGTCCGAACGGCGAAGTTCTCGTTCCAGTTCCAACACCAGAGACCAAATTACCGTGCCTGGCTTCAGTGTATGCTTTATCCAAGTTCGATCAGGAGCAAATGTGCCTTATTCTCGGCAAGGCCTACAACATTCCAACGGTGGCCCTGCGCTTCTTTAATGTTTTTGGAACACGCCAGGCACTTTCCAACCCCTATACCGGGGTGCTCGCCATCTTTGCCTCACGACTGATGAACAATAATTCGCCCTGCATCTTTGAAGATGGTTTGCAGCAGCGCGATTTCGTGAGTGTCTACGACATTGCACGCGCCTGTCGCCTGGCGATGGAAACCTCGGCAGCGGCGGGCGGCGTGTTCAACCTCGGCAGCGGCAGACATTATACGATCAAGGAGATTGCCGGGGGCGTTGCCAAAGTAATGGGCAAGGAATACCTCAAACCTGAAATCACGGGCAAATATCGAGTTGGCGACATCCGTAATTGCTTTGCTGATATCAGCCTTGCTCGCAGCGTTCTGGGTTATGACCCCCTGGTTACCCTGGAAGAAGGGCTGCTTGAGTTAGTGGAATGGCTGGATGGACAAGTTGCCGAGGATCGGGTGGAACAAGCCCAGGCCGAGCTCTCAGCACGGGGACTTACCGTATGAACTTAAAAAATCATGCCAAACGAAATGGGATGTCCAATGGGACGGAACAAATGAACTCCAGTTCTCACCTGCCTTCCATTTCCAGAACGTCTCAAAGACAAAAGCCAGTCTTGATTACCGGCGGCGCGGGATTTATTGGCACGAATGTGGCCCACAGATTCCTTTCAAAGGGCCAGCCGGTTCTCATCTATGAAAATCTTTCACGTCCCGGTGTCCAGCGTAATCTGGAGTGGCTGCAAAAAACTCACGGTGACCTGCTGGAGGTGGAAATCGCTGGGATTCAGGATGCCGATAAAATTCGCCGGGCAGCCCGGCATGCCTCGAAAGTTTTTCACTTTGCTGCCCAGGTGGCAGTCACAAGCAGTCTTCTCGATCCGGTTCACGATTTTGAAGTCAATGCTCGGGGCACACTCAACCTCCTGGAGGGTTTGCGGTCATTGTCGACGCCACCGCCGCTGTTATTCACCAGCACGAACAAGGTGTATGGCGATCTTCATGACGTGGATTTACAGATGCGTGATGGGCGATATGAGCCAGTCGATCCGCTGTTGCGCACCCACGGTTTTAACGAGTCGCGCCAGCTCGACTTTCACAGCCCTTATGGCTGCTCGAAAGGCTGCGCGTGTGAGTATGTGCTCGATTATGCGCGCACCTTTAAAATGCCGGCAGTGGCATTTCACATGAGTTGCATCTACGGTCCGCATCAATTTGGCAATGAAGATCAGGGCTGGGTTGCTCATTTTCTCATTCAAGCCCTTCGAAACAAACCAATCACCGTCTATGGCGATGGACGGCAGGTGCGTGACATTCTTTTCGTCGAAGATTTAATTGATGCATTTCTCCTGGCCCACGAGAATATTGGCAGCTTTTCGGGGCAGGCATTTAACATTGGCGGCAGTCCAGCTAACACCAGCAGCCTGATCGAACTGCTGGCATTGATTAAGAACTTGCAGGGAAATGAGCCGGAAGTGCATTTTGACGACTGGCGTCCGGCTGACCAACGTTATTACGTCTCGGACATTCGCAAATTCTCGTCGGCCACTGGCTGGGCTCCCAAAGTAGATGTGCAACAAGGAGTCAGCCGTCTCTTCCACTGGTTGAAGGAAAACCATCCTCGCTCAACGGAAGTGCTTAAAACTAGCGACTTCCCAGTCAATCGCTTGAGCAAGAAAAGCGATAACTCGCGACATTCCTTTGCCAACGGCACTGTTTGCACCGGCCATAAAAAAGTGCCTCGCACGAAACACTTATACGAGGCCGGAGACACGCATGTGAAATGTCCGGACCGTAAGATGGAAAAATTATTGTAGGCAAATCGCTTTTGGCAGTCATGGAAAGTATCCGAGCCTTTCTTTACGCAGAAGAGCATCTCTTAATATGGACAGGAACAAATTTATGCGGGCGGCAGTGGTGGAATCACCTCTCAAAATCCGTATTGATAAAGTCCCTCTGCCAGTGCCGGATGTTGGCGCTGTGCGTGTGCGTCTTGAAGGCTGTGGGGTCTGTGGATCGAACCTTTCTGCCTGGGAAGGACGGCCCTGGTTCAATTATCCGCTCGCGCCAGGTGAACTGGGTCATGAAGGTTGGGGAATCGTCGATGCCTTGGGCTCGAACACAACAAAATTTAAACTGGGAGACCGCGTTGCCATGCTCTCCTATCGAGCCTACGCAGAATACGATGTGGCCAGCGAAGAGAGCATGGTAAAACTTCCTGAAAACCTGCGGAATCATCTGTTTCCTGGAGAACCACTAGCTTGTGCAATCAATGTTTTTCGCCGCTGCCGCATTGAACCGGGACAAAACGTTGCCATTGTGGGCATCGGATTCATGGGGGCGCTCCTCACCGCGCTTGCGGCTCAATCGGGCGTAAATGTGATTGCCATTTCACGTCGCAAAACTGCACTGCAGGTGGCGCAAGCCTGCGGGGCTGCCGAGGCTATTCCGATGGAGGATCACTTCCGGATTATCGATCAGGTGAACACATTTACCAAAAGCCAGGGATGCGACTGTGTCATCGAAGCCGTGGGTTGCCAAGGTCCTCTGGACCTGGCAGGCGAACTCACACGCGAGCGGGGTCGACTCGTAATTGCCGGTTATCATCAGGACGGTCCGCGCCAGATTAATCTGCAACTCTGGAATTGGCGCGGACTGGACGTGATCAACGCACATGAACGCGACCCGGCAATTTATCTGCGAGGAATGGAGGCTGCCGTTGAAGCCGTTGCATCCGGCACTCTTAATCCGGCTCCTCTTTTCACCCACACATATAAATTGGAGGAACTCCCCGAAGCACTGAATGCGATGAAGAATCGACCGGATAAATTCATGAAGGCTCTCATTACTCTATGATTACCATCCAGGAAACTTGTGATACTCAAGTTCGCATTACTAGTCAGCCAAAGCTCAAGCCCCGTTTGGGCTTCCTGGGAGTAGGCTGGATTGGCCGACACCGGCTGGAGGCGGTTGCCAACAGCAAAATGGCAGAGGTGGTGGCCATTGCTGATCCAGCGCAAGACTTGTTGCAAAAGGCCGCTGAAAGCGCGCCAAAAGCAGTTCTTTTGCATTCACTCGACGAACTGCTTGAATTCGGCTTGGACGGATTGGTAATTGCCACTCCAAGTGCCTTGCATGCCGATCAGGCGGTGGCTGCTTTGGAACGTGGAGTGGCGGTTTTTTGCCAAAAGCCCCTGGGCAGAAATGAAGCCGAGACGCTTCGCGTCATCGATGCCGCCCGCTCGGCCGATTTGCTTTTGGGCGTGGATCTTTCCTACCACCATATGACACAAGTCCGGATGGTGGCCGACCTCATCCAATCTGGTGAATTGGGCGATATTTATGTCGTCGACTTGATGTTTCACAATGCTTACGGTCCGGACAAGGCATGGTTTTATGATCGCAAATTGTCGGGTGGGGGGTGCGTCATCGATCTGGGCGTCCACCTGGTGGACCTCGCGCTCAGCTGTCTCAACTCTCCTGCGGCGTGCAAAGTAACCAGCCGTTTGTTCTCACATGGTCGACCAATCTCAGACGATTCACAGCAGGTGGAAGATTATGCAGTCGCACGGATTGATCTGGCCAACAACACAACGCTTCAACTCTCTTGCTCGTGGAAATTGCCGGCGGGCTGCGATGCCATCATTGCGGCTTCCTTTTATGGAACTAAAGGTGGCGCCTCCTTCAGAAATATTGACGGATCATTTTACAATTTTATGGCGGAACGCTTTCGCGGAACTCAAAGGGAAATTCTCTCTTCAGCCCAGGAGGAATGGGGCGGTAAAGCTGCCATCGATTGGACTCGCCGACTTTCAGAATCGCCACGTTTTGATCCCGAAGTGAACAGGTTAATTCAAGTCGCTTCAATCCTGGATGCCATTTATCGCGGATAAGAACCATGGATAATGTTTATTCGGACATTCCTCAACGAATCCTTATGACCGCTGATAGCATCGGCGGCGTTTGGACTTACGCCTTGGAACTTGCATCCGCCCTCGCGCCCAGCGGAGTCGAAGTGATTCTTGCCAGCATGGGATCACGTCTCGACCGGCATCAGGTGAGGCAGGCCAGCTCGATTCCAAATGTCGAGGTCTTTGAAAGCAGTTTCAAATTGGAATGGATGAAAGAACCCTGGCGTGATTTGTCATTGGCTGGTGATTGGCTTTTGGATTTGGAGACGCGCCATCCTGCCGACATCATTCATCTTAATGGATACGCTCACGCCGTCTTGCCCTGGCGGGCTCCGGTATTGGTTGCAGGCCATTCCTGCATTCTCTCCTGGTGGAGAGCTGTTAAAGGTGTGGATGCTCCTCAATCCTTCCATCGATATTCTGAAGCCGTCCGTATGGGAATCAGTGCCGCCCAACTGATTGTTGCGCCATCCCAGGCGATGCTCTCCGCTCTATCCAGGCACTATGGGCCTCTGCCTGATTCAATGGTGATTTACAATGGCCGGAACCCGGTTCGATTTACGTCAGGGCGAAAAGAAAACCTGATCCTCTCCGCAGGCCGATTATGGGATGAGGCGAAAAATATTGGTTCCCTGGCAGAAATCGCACACGAACTCTCCTGGCCGGTTTACGTAGCCGGGGAATCGAAACACCCCGACGGTATCAATTTCGCGCATGAGAAAGTGAACCTTCTCGGGAGCCTGTCAATGGATGAATTGGTTCCTTGGTTTACGAGAGCAGCAATATATGTTCTGCCCGCCCGTTACGAACCTTTCGGACTGTCTGTTCTCGAAGCGGCTTTGTCCGGTTGCGCATTGGTTTTGGGCGATATCCCCAGTCTGCGTGAGATTTGGCAGAAGGATGCCGTGTACGTCTCACCGGATGATACAACAGGAATATTGGACGCGCTTAACAAACTGATTACCGATCAGGCGCAATTGACACACTTGGGCAGGCGCGCCCGCTTGCGCGCCCTCAATTTTGATCATCAAACGATGGCCCGGCACTATTTGTCGGCCTATTCGAATCTGATTCGAAAGCAACAACACAATGTTAGGGCTCAGCCTGTATGCATATCGTGATGTTTTATCAAACGCTTTTGTCTGACTGGAATCATGGCAATGCCCATTTCCTTCGCGGGATTGCGACCGAACTGATCAATCGCGGTCATAAAGTTGAGATTTATGAGCCCGAAGATTCCTGGAGTTACAAAAACCTTGTATTGGAACATGGACACAATCCCGTCACACAGTTTCATGCTGCCTATCCACTGCTCACGGCCAGTCGCTATGATCGGGCCACTCTTGACTTAAACCGAATACTTGAGTGTGCCAACCTCGTACTTGTGCACGAGTGGAACGATCACGAACTGGTTCGTGCCATCGGAGCACATAGAAAACGCAATCAGCATTACCGCCTATTGTTTCATGACACGCATCATCGCATGGTGACGGACCCTAAGAGCATGGTGGCCTATGATTTGAGCAATTACGATGGAGTGCTGGCCTATGGAGCAATTTTGCGGGATCTTTATAAGGCCGATGGCCGGGTTCAGCGGGCGTGGAAATGGCATGAGGCCGCGGACACTCGCATCTTTCATCCTGTTGAAAATTTAGAGAACGAAGGCGACCTCGTCTGGATTGGTAACTGGGGAGATGGAGAACGCAGCGCAGAAATTGAGGAATTCATCATTCAGCCCATTAAAAGCCTTAGCTTAAAGAGCCGCTTTCATGGCGTTCGTTACCCTGGCGAGGCGCTGCAGATTCTTTCTGATGCCGGGATTGAATACGCTGGATGGCTCCCGAACTTTGAAGTTCCGCAAGTTTTCGGACGGTACAAGGTTACTGTGCATGTGCCTCGACGCCCTTACATCAAGGCGCTCCCCGGAATACCAACGATACGACCGTTTGAAGCTCTGGCCTGTGGCATACCTTTAATTTGTTCCCCCTGGGACGATGCCGAACATCTTTTCACGCCCGGCCAAGACTTCCTGATGGTGCGCAACGGAAAGGAAATGCGACAAGCCCTCAATGCTGTTCTCAATGACAAAGCAATGGCGAAGGAACTCGCCGCCAGCGGCCTTAAAACGATTCAAACCCGTCACACCTGTGCTCATCGAGTTGATGAGCTGCTGGCCATCGCAAAGGAGATTCAATAATCGGACAAAACTATAAAGCAACTTTCCATGAGCAAGGGACTTAATATTTCATTCTTTGGATCCAGTCTGGTTTCCGCCTACTGGAACGGCGCCGCCACGTACTATCGCGGATTAATTCGCGCGCTGCACGAAAGAGGTCATCGTGTCACTTTTTATGAACCGGATGCCTACAACCGCCAGCAACATCTGGACATCCTTGATCCGGATTGGGCAAAAGTAGTTGTTTATCCCGGAAACGATGATTCAGCTGCGTTGAAAGCGGTCGAATCGGCACGAGGTGAAGACTTGATCATTAAGGCCAGCGGCGTGGGTGTTTACGACGAGCTGCTCGAGCGAGCTGTGCTGGATTTGCAAACACCTGAAACGCTGGTTGCGTTCCTCGATGTTGATGCCCCGGCCACGCTCGATCGCATTCAGAAAAGTCCGGATGATCCATTCCGCAAGCTCGTATCCCAGTACGACCTGATTTTGACTTATGGAGGAGGAAAACCCGTAATTAAAGCTTATATAGCTGCC
>NZ_ABOX02000074.1 GCF_000172555.1 Pedosphaera parvula Ellin514 | reverse complement strand
GGCCAGCCTGGCGAGTTTGCTGATCCTGCCGGCAGCCTCGCTTCTTCCGTCGATTTGGTCCGGACCGAGTCGGGCTGATCATTTCATCCATCAATGGGTGGGTAATATGGCTCCTTCTGGAAATACCCTGCCGAACGTGTCCCTAGTCTCGGCCAAACCTGATGCATCACAAAGTGCTGCGACTGGCAGGGCTGATGATCATGGTCCATTGGCGGTCGCTACGTCACCCAGCTGGCATGTAGATTTCCGCTGGTGTGTGCTGTTGGTTTGGGCTGCGGGTGCATTGGTTGTGCTGCTCGGCTTCGTTTCTCGCTCGAGGTTGTTGCGTGGAATCGAAAGAACTGCACAAGTTTTGGATGATCCTGAGTGGTTGAGACTGGTGGATGCAGTTCGGAGTGAGTTGGGGTTGAAACGGAGCGTGCGTGTGCTGGTTTCCTCTGAACCGCTCATGCCGATGACATGGGGATGGCGACGACCGGTAGTGCTGCTGTCGGCAGGTGCGGTGCAGTGGGAGAGGGAACGGTTCCGGGTAGTGTTACGACATGAACTCGCGCATGTGAAGCGTTGGGACTGCCTGACGCAGGAAGTGGCCAACTTGGTGCGAGCTTTTTACTGGTTTAATCCTCTGGTCTGGCTGGCGGCGCGGCAAATGTGCCTGGAGCGCGAGCGGGCTTGTGATGACCTGGTGTTGAGTGCGGGAGCGAGGCCTTCGGAATATGCGGGGCATTTGTTGGAGATTGCGCGGCAGTTTGCTTATGCGCCGCGGGTAGAGGCGATTGCCATGGCGAGGCCGTCGAGCTTGGAGCGTAGGCTGCGGGTGATTGTAGATGCCAGCCATAGGCCAAGCCGATTGCGTCCAGCAAGCGCTTTTGCCATCTTGATAATGGTGAGCGCGCTGGCACTTGGCGTGGGCGGATACAAATCGACGGCAGCGTCAGCGGAGAACAGTGCAGAGAAAGCCGACGCGCTTCGTCAGCAGCAGCTTGTCAGGCTACAAACATTCTTTACAGCGAAGGAAAAGCAGTCGCTGGAGCTTGCGGCCAAGGCTGGAGAAACAAATTTGTTGCCAGAGTTTCATCCTTATTTCGACGCCGCAGCCAAAGGAGATTGGCAAACGGTGAGTAACATCTATGCAGATTTTCATCGGCGGCATCCGCAATATGCGAACAGCACCGGCGATACAAACCTCATCGTCAGCTATTGGCAGCCGTTGCTCGAAACGGGTCTCGCTTATAAAGAAGTGGCTTCCGATGAAGCGCGATACGTTCAGACGTTTATTGATGAGACCATCAACTCCATTCCTGCCGGCAGCATTTATTTTGGCGGCACGGATCCGGGACGCGGACTGATCACGGCGTTCATCAAGTCGCACCAAGATGCTGATCCCTTCTTCGTGCTCACACAAAATGCCCTGGCGGACAGTAGCTATCTGGAATACCTGCAGACCATGTATGGTGGGAAAATATATGTTCCGTCGAAGGAAGAATCGGAAAAGTGTTTTCAGGAATATGTGTCGGATGCGACGAGGCGGTTGGATCATGATACAAACTTTCCCAAGGAACCAAGACAGATCAAACCGAGCGAGAACGTGTATCGGGTGAAAGGTAATGTCAAAGTTTCAGGCCAGGTGGCGGTGATGTCCATTAACGGATTGATCACAAAAATAATCTTCGACAAAAATCCGGACCGTGAATTCTACATTGAGGAAAGCTTTCCGCTTGATTGGATGTATCCCTATCTTGAACCGCATGGGTTGATTCTTAAACTCAACCGACAGAAAGTTGGGACGTTAACCAATGAAGCCGTTCAACGCGATCACGAGTATTGGACGCGCCAGCTCCAGCCCATGATTGGCGATTGGTTGAACTCTGATACTTCGTCCAAGGAATTGGCGGCATTTGTTGAAAAGGTGTATGTGCAGCACGATTTGAGCGGATTCAAGGGAGACCCGCGGTTTGTGCAGGACGAGAACGCGTGCAAACTGTTTTCGAAACTGCGGAGCAGCATTGGAGGTGTTTACAAGTGGCACATTAAAAATGCCAAGACTCCCGATGAGCGGGCGAGCATGAACAAGGAGGCCGAGTTTGCCTTCAAGCAGGCATTTGCCCTCTGCCCAGACAACACTGAGACGGTGTTTCGTTATGTGCAATTTTTGTTGCCAGCCAAAGTCGGTGACCCCATGCACAGACTTGATGAAGCCATTCTCATAGCCGAGGCGGCGGCTCACATGCCGTCGTTTCAAGGGGAGAATGGGCAACAAATGCGTGGGCTGGTTGCACAACTGAAAGGATTTCGAAAATAGGGTGGGGGACCTGAGCAGCAGCGATGCTGTTTAAAGCAAAATGGGAGCCGGGGCTAAGTTCCGGCTCCTCTTCGTTTTTTGAACGTGGCAGGGAAGGTGGGGGATGTTTAGACAAACTTTCTGGAAGCAGGAACAGGGTGACTTGGTAAGGAAACTGTTGAAACAGTTTCGTCATGGAGCGGGCATCGGACACCCAACTCAAGTCGGATGCTAATGAGAGGACGCGGGTGTTCATTTCACTCCGGCTTTGGCGGCGGCTTCGGGGTCGATGGCTTTGAGGGCGTTGGTTATCGGGGCAAGGATGAAAGCGTCGTTTTTGGAATTCGTCAGTTCGTTGAGGAGCATGGGGATGGCGGCCTTCGCCCGTGGGCCCATTTCTCCCAGGGTACTGATGGCGCTCCATTTTGTGGGCGAGTCCAAGCCAGGGCAGTCTGAAATAAGTATAGGAAGCGCGATGCTTTTTTCCGAGGAGATGTTCCAGACGGCGGATGCTATTTGAACGCGTAAGTAAGTATCAGCCGAGGGTAGCAGGTTGGTCAATGCGGGAACAGAGCTTGCGGCGGCAGGGCCGATGCTGCCCAATGCCTTCGCCGCAGCAGCGCGAGAATGGAAAGTCGAGAGTTTGTTGCGACCAGCCTCGCTAGCCTGCAATGAGGCGATGAGTGCAGGAACTGCATTTGAAGCAGCGGGGCCAAGCTCGCCCAGTGCCATTGCTGATTCCCAGCGAACGGCTGGATCGAGATCTCTTAAAAGGGAAATGCAAAGGGATGTTTCATCCTTGGTTGAAAGCCATTTTGGCCTATGCCCCAGCACTACCGAAGCAGCTGCTTCCCTGACAGCGGGGTTGCCGGACTTGAGTTGGGAGCGCAACTGCTCGACCGGATTGGCGTCTGCGAATTGAAAGAGAGCACCGATGGCCTCGTCCACTGAAAAGTTTTCTGGCTTGGGTTGCGGCAAAACCATTTTTAAAAAGGCGGGCAGGGTCGACCAGACTTCCCGATATTTATTTCGCATCGGTGAATCATTGCCTTCCAATGTGCGGAAAATGATGGGGATGGCGTTGGTTCCCATTTGTCCCAGAGCCTTCATGGCCTTCTGCTGCTCTTCGCTGGCTGGTTCTGATGAGCCTTTTAGCTGGTGGCATTCTTCGAGCCAGAGGGTGAAAGGCTTGCCATTGTAGGATGGTTCACATGTATGCAGAAGGAGCCATGCCAAGCCGGCAACGGACACTGCGATGAGAGCGGCAACGATGACTTTGGTTCGCTTGCGGGATGGCGGGTTGGCGGTTGGGGGTGTTATTTTCATTTCACTCCAGCTTTGGCGGCGGCTGCGGGGTCGATGGCTTTGAGGGCGTTGGTTATCGGGGCAAGGATGAAAGCGTCGTTTTTGGAATTCGTCAGTTCGTTGAGGAGCATGGGGAGGGCATTTGTCGCCCGCGGGCCCATTTCCGCCAGGCAAATGATGGCGTTGTATTTTTTGTACTTGTCCAACATTTTGAAGTTTGTGGAGTCCAGTGTGGGAATGTCGGAAATAAGTATCGGTAGAGCCTGATGTTCGTCGGAGGTGATGCGCCACACAGCTGAGGCAACCTCAATTCGCAGGTAAACGTTGGTCGAGGTGAGCAGGTTGGTGAGTGCGGGGAGTGAACTTGCGGCGGCGGGGCCGATGCGGCCAAGGGCGCATGCCGCGACGGAACGACAATCGACGGTGCCGCCTTTGCGGTAGGCCTCGCTGCCTTGCAATGTGGTGATGAGTGCGGGGACTGCGTTTGATGCAGCCGGGCCGATGGCTGAGATCAGGCTCGCGGAAATAGCACGGGCCAGAGCACTTGAGTCTTTTAAACCGGAAATGGAAATAGATAAAAGGTCTTTGTCAGGAAAGGAGTGTGGATACATGGACTTGAACGAAAGTAGGCATTGCAAAGCCACTTCCCGAACTGCGGGATTGTGAGACCTGGGAAGCTGGATCAATTGAGGAACCGCATTTGCGGCAAAATCCGGGGTGACAAAATGTAGAAATGTCGTGTGAGCGTCAGACACGAAAAAAGCTTCCGGCTTTGGCTCAGGCAACACTTTTTTGAGCAAGCCGGGGAGTTTGGGCCAGGTTTCGCGATACTTGTTTATCATTGGAGAATCGTTTTTCTCCACTGCGCGGACAATGATGGGGACGGCTTTGGGTCCCATCTGGCCCAACACTTTCATGGACTGCCGGTTTTCCTCGGTTAATGTTCCGGAACGATTTTTCTGGCTGTATTCCTCGAGCCAGAGGGTGAACGGTTTGCCGTTGTACGAGGGTTCTCGGGTACGTGTGAGGAGCCATGCCAGTCCGGCAATGGAGATTAGAATGAGAGCGACGACGATGACTTTGGTTCGCCTGCGTGATGTTGGGTTGTTGGTTGGCGGTGTGATTTTCATTTCACGCCAGCCTTGGCGGCGGCTTCGGGGTCGATGGCTTTGAGGGCGTCGGAGATACGGTCCCTGGCCGCTTTGTTGGTCTCGCTGTTGAGCAGTGCAATCCATGCAGGAATTGCTGAATTCGCGTTCGTTCCAAATTTCACGCCGGCTTTGGTGGCGGCTTCGGGATCGATGGCTTTGAGGGCGTTGGTCACCAATTGGAGCGTGTAACGTTCGTTTTTGGAATTTGTCAGTTCGTTGAGGAGCATGGGGATGGCAGTTTTCGCTCGTGGTCCCATTTCGCCCACGGGACGGATGGCGCTCGATTTAAAGGATGGATCCAGCTTTGGACCTTCTGAAATGAGGACGGGCAATGCGATGCTTTCGTTCGAGGTGATGTGCCAGATAGCAGAAGCGACTTCGATGCGCAGGTAAACATTGGTCGAGGTGAGCAGGTTGGTGAGCGCAGGAACCGCGCTTGCGGCGGCGGGTCCGATGCTTCCCAAGGCACCCGCCGCGGCGTCTGGAGCACCGATCGTTATGCCTTTGTAGCGACCAGCATTGCTGCCTTGCAACGCCAGGATGAGTTCAGGGACTGCATTTGAAGCGGCAGGACCAATCGACTCCAGTGCCATGGCTGCATCGAAGCGAACCATTGAATCGGGGTCTTTCAGACATGGAATGCAAAGCGCGAGGATCTGCTCGTTTGAAAGAGGCTTGGGGTAGGTATAGAGCCACATACCGATTGCGACTTCCCGAACCGCGGGGTTGCGGGATTGAAGCAGTGCAGGAAGGTGGTCAAGAATGTGGGTGCCTACCACGCGGCGGAGCATTTCCGAGGCGTCACCTGTGGAAAAACGTAGTTCCGGCCTGGGGAGAATCTTTTTTATGAAGGCAGGGAGTGTTGGCCAGGTTTCCCGATATTTGTCCCGCATTGGAGAATCATTATTTTCCAATGTGCGGATAATGATGGGGATGGCGTTGGGGCCCATTTCGCCGAGCGCTTTCATGGCTTGCCGGTGTTCCTTGTCTAATTTTCCGGAACTATTTTGCTTACTGTATTCCTCGAGCCATAGGGTGAACGGCTTGCCGTTGTACCCGGGTTCAGGTCCGGGCCGAATTAGCCATGCCAATCCGGCGATGCAGGTCAGAACGAGGGCGGCGAGGACGAGCTTGGTTCGTTTGCGGGATGGCGGGTTGGTGGTTGGGGGTGTGATTTTCATTTCACGCCAGCCCGGGCTGCGGATGCGGAATCGATTAATTTGAGGGCATTGGTTGCGGATTCGCGAACGGGGAGTTCCTTGTCTTTTGTCATTTGAAGCAGTTGTGGGACGGATGAGCGGGCGGAGTAGCCCCAAAGGCCAAGGACGAAGGCGGCATTTTCTCGCGCAACCGCATCCGGGCTTTTCAGCATTTCGTTCATGGTGGCAATCATGTCAGGGGAAACCGGATTGAAGGAGCGAAGTGAAGTCGCGGCGAGGTTTCTGACAATTGCGTGTTGATTGGTTAGTGCCCGACACAAAGGTTGGAAGGCTTCAGGGCTACCCATGTTTCCCAGGGCGCAGGTGGCGGCCGTGGCAGTCGGCTGTTTTTCAGAAAGCATCTTTTCCAACGCGGGTAAAGCTGAAGTGCCCACGAGTGAGAGGGCATGGATTGCTGTGGCGTTGTGTTCAAAAGTTGAGGTGAATTGGAATTTAATGAACGACTGCTTATCGAGCAGGCGCTGGCAGAGGATTTTTAGATCGGAATCCTTTGCATTCGCCACTAGTACTGGCACGGCATTGCTTCCCATGCTGTGAAAGGCTTGCACGATTTCGGCATATTCTCCATTCGTCTGCATGGAAGGGAAAACGGGTCTCAGTTCACCGGCTCGAGTTGAAGTTCGAGCTTGCTCCAGCCAAAAGCTTAGCGGCTTGCCATTATAGGAGGGTTCGGGTGTGGGCCAAACGAGCCATGTCAGTCCGACGACGCAGATCAGAACGAGAGAGACGATGACGACTTTGGTTCGCGTGCGTGAAGACGGGTTGCTGGTCGGGTGTGGGAAGTTCATTTAACGGTGCGAGGGGCTTGCCGCGTGGAGCGGGTGGATTGGTTCATGTCGCGGTCCCCCTCACTTGTGTTCTCTCCCCAAGGAGAGAGTCGTACGACTTGCGCGATTGGGTGGGTTAGAGTTCATTGCGGTTATTGTCGTGGATTGAGCTTTTAAGAATAAGAGTGATGTTCATTTCACACCGGCTTTGGCGGCGACTTCGGGGTCGATGGATTTGAGGGCATTCGTTAGCAGGATCATAGTGATGGTATTGTTTGTGCCACTGGTCAACTCTTTGAGAAGCAGGGGGACAGCACTGGCGGCGGGTGGGCCGATGCTGCCCAATGCTATCGCCGTACTTCCGCAAGAGAAGGATAGCGAATCTTTTTTGCGACCCTTTATTATGGTACCCTGCAAAGACAGCATGAGCTCAGGAATTGCGTTTGAAGCCGCGGGACCAACTTTCGCCGCCACATGTGCCGCATATTGTCGAACGAACGGACTAGGGTCTGTCAGAGCAGGCCGGCAAATAGATAGCAGGTCATCATCAGGAAATGAAAGAGTGTCGCGGTTACAACGAAGCATGTAGTAAAAAGCCAGTTCCCGGACAGCGGGGTTGCGAGACCTGGCAAGTCGCGGCAATTGAGGAATAACATGGGTTGATGCGACAAAAAGGAATGCTCTTTCAGCGTCATGCGTCGAGAAAGCTTCGGGTTTTGGCTTGGGCAAGACCCGTTTGACCCAGGCAGGTAGTGTTGACCAGGCTTCCCGATATTTATTTACCATCGGTGAATCATTTCGTTCGAGTGTAAGAACGATAATAGGAATCGCTTCGGCCCCCATTTCGCCCAGTGCCTGCATG
Source organism: Pedosphaera parvula Ellin514 (assembly GCF_000172555.1). NCBI lineage: Bacteria > Pseudomonadati > Verrucomicrobiota > Pedosphaerae > Pedosphaerales > Pedosphaeraceae > Pedosphaera > Pedosphaera parvula. Next base: position 15,935 of record NZ_ABOX02000074.1, on the reverse strand, counting down.
GCCTTATCGTGTTCTTCGGAGTGGCGGCGTTGACTGTATTCTTCGAGCCAGAAGCTAAACGGTTTGCCGTTGTAAGAGGGGTCGCGATTTTGCGTCAAGAGCCATGCGAATGCGGCAATGGAGAGGGCAATGAGAAAGCCAACGATGATTTTGGTTCGCTTGCGGGATGGCGGATTGCTGGTTAGAGGTGAGATTCTCATTTCACTCCGGCTTTGGCGGCGGCTGCGGGATCGATTTGGGAGAGGCTTTTTTGCGCATGGCTCACGATGTCTGTATTCGGGTTTTGAAGCAGTTGGATAAGCGTGGGAACTGCAGGCCTGGCACCAGGTCCGAAGGCGATCAGGGCATCCATGGCTTCGTTTTGAACTGTCGAAGAATCGTTCAGGCATTTTATCAATGTGGGTAGAACGAGGCCGGGTTCCGGTCGGATCTGACTGAGGGCATTAATGGCATACGCCCTCACCTCAGTTTCCCCGGAATGCTCTGCAGCCTGTATTAGCGATGGGATGGCTGCCTTGGCTGCCGGTCCGATGTTTCCCAATGTCATGGCGGTATAGCGCTGGGATGGAGCGGAGGGAGGGTTATTGTAGAGTTCGATTAAAGCGGGGACAGCGTTGCTGCCTTTGGCACCCAAAGCTGTAAAGGCGCATGCGGCCTGCCAGTTTTGTCGCCAAGCCTGGACGTGCTGGATTTTGAAGAGATGTTGTTTGTAGGCCAGAGCAAGCAATCTGCGTTTCCAGGGAGAGGAATCGTTGGCGCGGAGCATTACCAGCAAAGTCGGGAAGGCGTTGGTGCCGATGTATTGGATGGCGGTTTCGGCTTGTGCTTGTTTCTCCGAGTCGCTTCCGGGATGTGGCCAATGGTTGGTGCCGTATTGTTCACACCATGCGCTCAATGGTTTTCCTGCATGGACAGGCTCGTGCGAGCTTAGTACGCCCCAAGTGATGATGCCGAGGATGGCAATGACAAAGACAGCAAATACGATTTGGGATCGTTTCCTCACGGTGCGCATGGTAGCGGGAGCTTTGAGGGGAGGGCAAAGGGATTTTGAATGTTCGTTGGTTGAATTAAATGCATTCGTGACCTTGAAATCAGTTGAGAGACGAAACTGAAGTTTGGAATTATGTGAGTTCCCCGAACCGAAAGGTGGATGATTGTGCTGTCCTGTTCCGCTTCGGATTGCGGGAGTTGAAAAGTCATTATCGTTGGACCGAAACGGATTCTTTTGGGGGAATGTGTTCCCAGGCCTCCGCCTTCGGCTCCGACCTGGGCTAAGGTAAAGCCGACCCTTTGGGCCTTAAGTCGTGGGGACCTCCGGAGGTCGTGGGTTGGTTTGCAGTGTCCCTGGAAAGTTTCATTTACAAGTGGTGGTCAACTGATTTGTAAAGAAGGAAGAGAATGGCATTTGGCAATGTTCTGCTTGAATTGGCTTTATCTGGCGATCGTGGGTTCCTCCCCGCAATTGGGGATGGAAGGAATGGAGGGGCGTTGTTAATTAATTCTTTCCGGCCCCAGACGTGATTGAAGACTGGGCCTTTGTTTTCGTTTTGCCAGGAAATAATAGAAGATTTAGACTTATGAATCGCCTCACGAAATTTCTTTGCCGATGGGTTCGGGCGGTCGGATTTCTCCTCACCACAATCTGGATCATTCCCGCTTTTTCCCAGGACTTTCACTTCGAGGGTTCGATTACACGGCCGATTTTGGAAAACTATCTTTCGCGATCGATTTCGTTTACCGAGTTGCTGCATGACGATTTGAGCCAGCCACGGAATAAGCGTGGCGTGGATCCGCATGATAACCTGCGGTTCATTTTGGATACCAAGACGAAGTTTGTGGGGCGGGCGCTCATGCTTTGGGGGCGGGAAACCAATCTTGTGTCGTTCCTGAAAAATGCGAAGCCGTTTGCGGAGGCTGTGCATCAGGCTGATCCGGAAATTGTGCTGCAAGCGGCGGCGTTTGAGATTGTGACGAAGCAGGTGGAGGGTGTTGCGATTCCGGAACGTGTGTTGCGTGAATTTGGGCAGGCGGTGACGAATCGGAACTTCAGTTATGAGGCGATGATTTATGCGGATGGCAGGTTTGTGAATCATTGGGGCAACGGCGCTTCGGTGCCGGACATGAGTCGGTTGGAGACGCGGATGTGGTTTTATTTTTTGGCGAGCAGTTACATCGATGTTGGGATTGAAGCGATTCACTTTGGCCAGGTGGGGCTGATGGATAAGAATGATCCGGGGCATGCTGGCTGGCAGGATATGTTGAAGCGGGTTCGAGCCTATGCGCGCACGCATGCGCGGCGGCATTTTCTATTGTGTGATGCGCATACTCCGACGGGAGGTTATGTGGAGGATGGCAAGCTATTGTTTGATTTTCATTCCTTTCCGTTGCGCATCGCTGAAGTGGAGGGGCAGCCTTATAAAGGCGTTCTGAAAGTGGGTTATTCGGATGGCATTTTCCTGAGGAGCAAAGGAGGGATGACACCCAGTGGTTGGTCGTGTGAGCATCTGCCTTATCTCGTGGAGTTTGATAATTTCGGGAGTCATAATCCGGGAAAACCGGGCAAGGACCCTTTCATTTGGGGGTGGGATGAAATTACCTGGTTCGCACTGCTGCCTGAAACGGAGCGGAATGATTGGCTTCGTTATGCCTGGAAATGGGTGAAGGAAACGGATTCAAATGGTCATTTGCAAATGCCGGGCAGCCGGGTTCTGCGGCCGGGAGTTCAAGGCGGGCCAAATTGGTATTGGGCAAATGCCAGGAGCGATGCGTGTCCCGATGGGTTTAATACGGAAGCGGTCATCAGGGAGCTTTGGGGAACGGGCAAGGGCAAGGGTAAGTAGTGGTGGTGGATGAAGACTGGAAGACGTGCACGATTGTCATTGTTTCGTGGTGCGTGGTGCGTGTGGGTGGTAAAAGGCGGTCTTGACGTTGAGCGGGAAAATGAATGTAGTTCTGGGGTCCCAAGTCTTATTAATGGCTGCCAAGCATTTGGCTTAATCTTTTTACAGATATGAATATGAAACGTTCGCTGTTGTGGTCGGGGTTGGTTTTGGCTGGTGTAGTGCTGTCCTGGGTTGGAAGTCCCATGTCGGCACAGGCGGAGCCGAAGCATTTGCTGGTGGTGACAGTGACGAAGGGTTTTCGGCACAGCTCCATTCCGACGTCGGAGAAGGTGCTGGGTGAGCTGGCGGCGAAGGATGGATCGTTCACGGTGGATTATGTGCGGAACGATGATGAGATGAAGGAGAAGATGACGCCGTCGGCATTAAAGAAGTATGACGGGGTGATTTTTGCGAGCACGACGGGGGTTTTGCCGTTGCCGGACAAGCAGGCGTTTTTGGATTGGATCAAATCGGGCAAGGCATTCATCGGGATGCACGCGGCGACGGATACGTTTCATGCCGCAAATGATAAGGAGATTGACCCGTATATCGACATGATCGGCGGGGAGTTTAAGACGCATTATCCGGGTGTTTATGATGTGGAGTGTTTGAACGAGGACCCGAAACATCCGGCGACGCGGGAAGTGCCGATGGTTTATCCGGTGAACGATGAAATTTATGTGATGAAGAGTTACTTCCCGGAAAAAGTGCACAGTTTGTTGTGGCTGGATAAAAATCCCAAGTTCAAGACGCCGGGGGATTATCCGGTGGCCTGGTGCAAGAAGTATGGGGAAGGGAATGTGTTTTATACGTCGCTGGGACATCGCGAAGAGGTTTGGCAGAGCGATACGTATCAAAAGCATATCCTGGGCGGCATCAAATGGGCGCTGGGGTTGGAACAAGGGGACGCGAAGCCACAATCGATGGCCTATAAGGTAAGCAAGGAAGAGGCGAGGGAAGGTTTCAAGCCGCTATTTGACGGGACAGATTTGAAAGGGTGGCATTTGCGCAGTTCGGATGGGAAGGAGAGCTGGAGTGTGCAGCATGGGATGTTGGTAAATGAATCGGCACCTATCCAGCATGGAACCGATCTGGTGAGCGATGCCAAGTTCCGGGATTTCGTGGTGCGCTATGAATATATGGTGCCATCAAACAGCAACAGCGGTTTTTATTTGCGTGGCCGTTGTGAGATCCAGGTGTTGGATGATTATGAGAAGGGGCAACCTGCACCGGGTGGGAACGGGGCAATTTATAATCTCGAGCCGGTAAGCAAATTTGTGTCGAAGAAGCCGGGCGAGTGGCAGACGGCGGAAGTGACGATGAAAGGGGATCAGGTGACTGTGGTTTTGAACGGCGAGAAGGTGCATGACAGTACGAAGGTGGATCGGGCCACAGGCGGGGAGTTGGATAGGAATATAGATTTTCCCGGGCCGTTTATGTTGCAGGGAGATCACGGAGCGGTGGCATTTCGAAATTTGCGGGTGAAGGGGTTGAAGTAAGCCGGGAAACGAAAGTTCAACAAAATAAAATGAACGTTGCCTTGTCATCATCGCTGAGCGGAATCAAGGGTGCCATTAGTGCTTGGAACGGACGGGTGGTGATGATAAACGTAGCATCGCAATATGAATAACCACGCAGCCGGCACAGGCCAAAATGGCCAGAACGATTGGAACCGCAGGGATTTTATCAAGAGCGCATCCTCCTTCGGCGCTTTGATGGCATTGATGGGCGGGATTCCGCTTCAGGCCGCCGATAGCACCAACGCTGCTCCGGGTGGGGCGACGAGTTACAGCACGGTGGGTGCGCCTTTGAACATCGGGGTGATCGGGTGCGGGGTTTGGGGACGTGAGATTTTGAATACGCTGGCGCGTTTGCCGAATGCGCCGGCGGTGGCGGTTTGCGACACTTACCAGGCGTTTTTGAATCGGGGAAAGGAAGCAGCGCCGAAAGCGCAGGCGTATAAAGATTACAAGGAGTTGCTCGCGCAAAAGGATGTGCAGGGTGTGGTGGTGGCGACGCCAACGCCGAAGCATCGGGAGATCGTTGAAGCGGCATTGAAGGCCGGGAAGCATGTGTATTGCGAAGCGCCGTTTGCCACGACGGTGGAGGATACGCAAGCCATCGCGAAGGCTGCAAAAGCGGCGGTGAAGCTGAATTTTCAATCGGGATTGCAAGGTCGCTCCGATCCGCAACGTCACTTTTTGCTGACGTTCATTCGTAGCGGTTCGATGGGGCGCAATGTCATGGCCCGTTCGCAGTGGCACAAGAAGGAAAGCTGGCGCCGGACTTCGCCGAATCCCGAGCGGGAGAAGGAATTAAACTGGCGGCTGCGCAAGAGTGAGTCGCTGGGGCTGATTGGTGAGATCGGGATTCATCAATTGGATTTGATGAGTTGGTTCATCAATGATCGGCCGACGGCAGTGACGGGCTTTGGCGGGATTTTGAATTGGAACGATGGGCGGGATGTGGCGGACACGATCCAGAGTTTGTTTCAGTTTCCGGGCAGTGTAAATTTCAGCTACGATTGCACGCTGGCGAGCTCGTTTGATGCTGATTACGATATGATTTACGGGACGGATGCGACGATCATGATGCGTGGGAACAAGGCATGGATGTTCAAGGAACCTGACTCGCCGCTGTTGGGTTGGGAAGTGTATGCGCGCAAGGATCAGTTCTATCAGGAGACGGGCATAGCACTGGTGGCGAATGCAACGAAGCTGGTGGCTTTGCAGAAGACGAACGAAGAAGTCGCGCCGTATACCGACACACCGTTGCACTTTGCGTTGGAAGCCTTCGTGAAGAATAGCAACGTGGTGGCAACCGGCGTGGAGGATTTCGTTTCCAACTTTGGCGACACGACCGATGGCTTGCGGGATTATCTGGCCGGGTTGTCGAAGAGTCGCAAGCCGGCAGCCGGATATCAGGAAGGTTTTGAGGCGACCATGGCGGTGATCAAGGCGAACGAGGCCATTACCAAAGGGCAGAAGATTGAGTTCGGGAAGGACTGGTTTCAGATTTAAGTGATGGCTGAATGGCCAATATGCGTTAAACGTCTTATAAATAGCTGAAAATTTAATTTTGCTGATCAAATGAAAATGTCATCTTTCGGAATTTCGAGTGTTGCGGCCATGGCGGGTGCGGTCCTGGTTTTAGCTGCGTCTGCGAGCGCCGAGGAAATGGTGCGTTATCTTGGGCGACCGGGGAGCAAGGTTCAGATTGCCGGGACATCGACCATCCATGATTGGACGATGGATGGACAGATTATCGGCGGTTACATGGAGTTTCCCAAGGATGTGGTGCTGGATTCTTCACAGGCGTCGTCGGCTGGTTTGAAGGCTGGGAAAGTCAATGCGCATGTGGAGGCGTCGATTCCAGTTCACTCGGTAAAGAGTGGCAAGAGCGGAATGGATGAAGTGATGCAGCAGGCGATGGATGAGAAGACGTACCCAAAAATTCAATATCACCTGACCGAAATGACGTTTAAGGAGCCGCATGCCGCAGGCAGCCCGCTGCAGTTCGATACCAAGGGACAGTTGGTGGTGCATGGAGTTACCAACACGATTGCATTGCCGGTGACGATCGAGAATGTGGATAAGACGAAGCTTAAAGTGGTTGGCACTATTCCGCTCAAGATGACCGACTACCAGGTGAAACCACCAGCACCTTCAATAGGCTTGGGATTGATCAAAACCGGTGACGAAGTGAAGATTTCCTTTGAATGGATGGTTGCTCAACCTGAGAAGGCTGTTGAGGCGAAGTAGTTGGATAAGTGTTGGGGTGTTTTGAATTCAGGAAAGTTAAGCCGCCGAGGAGACAGTAAAGTGGCGATGGACCGAGAGAGAAGATTGGAGCAGGTGATCTTCCAAGGCCAGCATCATCGCCAATCGCTCTTCGTCCCGATGTGGTTTTACCTCGTAAAGGTCAGCACCCAAATCCAGTGCTTTCTTGATGCAAGCCGTTTCCCTGAAATCAGTTAGCACTACAACTGTTATTTTGTAGGGAGCGCTTTCGAGAAGCCTTTTTAGGGTCTGCAGACCATATTTCCCCGGTTGTTTGAAATCCAGAAGAATAAGGTTGGGTAAGGGAAATTGCTGGCGGTCGGAGAATCGAGATTCGCCACGCAGATAAGAAATTGCCTCAGTTGCGCTCGAGAGTTCGGCAACAATTTGGAGGCCATCCACCAAGCCAATGGCGCGTCGAAGGAGCCGTCGATCGCCAGGCGAGCCATCGGCGATTAGCACACGAAACACTCTTGTGCAAGCATTGCCCATAGACTGAGTGTGGGTTGAAACAACCATCGAAAACCAGCTTGAAAGCGAAGGTTTTCACTAATAAAACATTCCCCATCTCAAGGAGTTACACAAATTAAAATAAAGGTGGTTGCCAAAAGATTGCAGTAGGGTTTTTAGAGTTGAATTCCGCCCGTTTCAGAACCGTTTATTTACAGGCGAACGACTATAGCTGCATGAATTTTAGTGGATTTATGATCCGCAGCCGTGTTGGAAAGCTGTTTTTTAGCATGCTCATCGAGGGCATTTAACTCGCCGAGTTGAGGGCTCTGCCAAATAAACCATTGGCAAATTCGGATTGGACGTGTTAGAAACACCCTCCGCTTTTTGATAAAGCGGTTAAAAAACCTTAGGATTTATTTATGTCACAGCATCGTAGTTTGCGCGCAGTGGCCACCATGGGTGGTAAACGGAACGTACTCAAGCGCTTTGAGCGCGTTGGTTTATTAAAGAAGCGTGGTCAATGGAAAGAGGGCGATCGTATCACCGGTCTTCGCAAGACCAAGCCTGAAGCCTAAGCCATACTTGCAATTCGAGTTGCGTGAGATGAATCTCGGATGAGGGCGGCATTATTGGCCCGTTTTCATCAGGTGTTCACAACGTAATTCGAAATATCCGTGGTTCGGTTGCAAAAATTTTTAGCGGAGGCCGGTGTCGCTTCACGGCGTGCCAGCGAGAGAATCATTCTGGGCGGACGTGTCTCGGTCAATGGCGATACAGTCCGAGAATTGGGCACCAAGGTGGATCCCATCCACGATTCAATTGCCTTGGATGGTGCGCCTCTCCGTTTGAAGCGGAAGCTTTATGTGGCTTTAAACAAGCCCCGCGGATACGTCTGTTCCCGAAAAGATGATCGAAAGCGGAAGGTGATTGGTGATTTGCTGCCTGCAGAATGGGACAATCTTTACTCGGTTGGCCGTCTCGATTCTGACAGTGAAGGCCTGATCTTTCTGACCAACGATGGTGAATTCAGCCTTCACCTGACCCATCCTCGTTATCGGGTGCTCAAAAAGTATTTGGCCACCGTGGAGGGAAGGGTGGAACAGGAGATGCTGCAGCGTTTTAAGCACGGCATAGTTCATGAAGGCGAAAAGCTGAAAGTAGACCGTGCCAGAACTTTGTCAGTTCAGAATTCTACAAGTTTGGTGGAGTTGGAGCTGACTGAAGGCAAAAATCGAGAGATCCGCCGGTTGTTTGAATCGCAGGGACTGACGGTGTCCCGTTTGGTGCGGATGCAAATAGGCAAGATCAAGTTAGGCGAATTGCGTAGTGGTAAATGGCGAATGTTGACAGAAGCCGAGATAAAATCTCTACTGTCCCAGTAACGAATATGAAAATGAAATACGGACTGATTTTGGCGGGGCTACTTTCGACCGGCGTGATGGCACAAGTGCCTTCCAACACGCCGCCATCATTACCACCTGTTCCTGATAGTGGGGCATCCGTGCCCCCTGCTGTCAGCACGCCCGCTCCGGCTCCTGCTACTCCCGGTCCGTTGCCTTCCGATACCACAGTAACCACGCCCGCTCCTGCGGATGCGGGCACGAACCTGCCAGCGGCCAAGCCAGCCAAAAAATCTTCCAAGAAGAAAACGGACAAGGCGGCGAAAAAGTCCACTGAGAAAAAGGAAGCCAAGGCCGCGAAGCCGGCAGTTGCGCCCAAGGAAGAAGCCGCTCCGCTCGCGCTGAATCAGCCTGCTGTCGCGAAGCAGGATCATGTTAATGTCCGCGGACAGGCCAACATCAACAGCGAAGTGATTGCCCACCTGAAGAAGGATCAGGTTGTTACAGTCCTTGAAGAAATTACTTTAAAGCATCCGAAGACCGATGAGCCTGCCAAATGGGCCAAAATTGCGCTTCCGAGTGATACCCATGTCTATGTGAATAGTGCTTTTCTCGACAATGGAACGGTGAAGCCAGCCAAGTTGAATCTGCGCACCGGCCCAGGTGAAAACTACAGTGTGGCCGGGTTACTCCACAAGGGAGACGCTGTTAAAGCAGTTGGCAATAAAGGTGACTGGACCGAAATTGAAGCTCCAACAAATGCCTTTGCGTTTGTGGCGGCCCATTTGCTGGCTCCAGCTCCGGCTACTCCTCCTGTTGAAATAGCGGCTGCAAATACACCTGCACCAGCAGCTCCTGCTCCGCCAACCCCCGCGCCCGTGGAAAACAATCCTCCAGTCGCTGCACCACCAACGGAAGTACCCAGCACTCCTCCTGCGGTTGTCCCAACTCCGGAGCCTCCTCCGGTTGCTGTCGCTCCTCCGGTAGTGACTCCAGCATTGCCAACGCCTCCTGCTCCGGAAGAGCCGCCAGCCAAGCGTGTCGTGCAACGCGAAGGCATCGTGACAGGAACTGTCAGCATCCAGGCTCCGACTTACTTTCAGCTCAAGAGCATCAATAACGGTGGTGTTATTGACTATCTCTATTCCGACTCCACCAATCTGGTTCTCAAGCGTTTCAAAGGGAAGAAGGTCATGGTTTCTGGGGAAGAAGGCCTGGATGAGCGCTGGCCCAACACACCGGTCCTGACTGTTCAATCGATTCAGCCCGTGGAGTAATGCCTGTTGCAAACCTCATTGATGGTCGTGCCATCGCGAGTCAAATCCAGGGTGAAACTGCCCAGCGAGTGACCGCGCTCAAAGCGCGCGGAGTGGAGCCTGGTCTGGTTTTCGTCCGTGTTGGTGAGGACCCTGCATCGAGGGTTTATGTGGGGATGAAGGAGAAGGTATCCTCGCAACTTGGCATTCGTTCCGAGACCAAAATTCTGCCTGAATCAGCCACCGAGGAGCAGTTGCTCGCGTTGGTGGCGCAGTTGAATGCAGATTCGCGTGTTCACGGAATTCTGGTTCAAGCACCACTACCCAGGCACATTCGCGAGACGGTAATTTATTCCGCCGTCCTGCCTGAAAAGGATGTCGATGGATTTCACCCGGTAAATGTCGGCAAGTTGATGCTGGGTGATCCCAATGGATTTTGGCCCTGCACGCCAGCGGGAGTATTGGAGTTGCTGGTGCGTTCGGGTGTGAAGATCGAAGGAGCGGAGGCGGTGATTTTGGGGCGGGGCAATATCGTGGGCAAACCGATGGCGGCGATACTTTGTCAGAAATCGAAGCAGGCGAATGCCACAGTGACCATCTGCCATTCGCAAACCCGGGATATTAAATCGCACTGCCGGCGTGCCGACATCTTGATTGCGGCCATGGGTGTGGCCAAGTTTGTAACTGCCGACATGGTCAAACCCGGTGCAGTGGTGGTCGATGTCGGAGTCAACCGGGTAAATGACCCTGCTGCTAAAGGCGGTTCCCGCCTGGTGGGAGATGTGGACTTCGAGGCTGTGCAACCCATTGCCGGGAAGATCACTCCCAATCCCGGTGGAGTTGGGCCGATGACTATTGCCATGCTGATGCAGAATACAGTCCGGGCCGCTGAGTTGGCTACTGGGAGTTGATAATCATTTTAACATTACCAAGGAAAGTTTAATAAAATATGCAAGCTGCACGAATCCTACCTGACCTGCAATGCTCTCTCTTGTGCGAGGAAATTCGCCAGGAATCAAACGGCAATTTCTTTATAATCGGTGTCATCAACTACATTCGCGTCCCCCAGGTACCGGTGACGGCGTTCAAGCTGAGTGTTTTCAATCGTTGGACAGCCGGGGTGGGCCAATTCACGGAAAACGTGCGGTTGGTTGCTCCTGATCAAACCACCGTCCTGCGGAAGAGTGAAATGAAATTTGAATTGAAAGATGCTGCGCTTCACTCGACGAACGTGACAGTATTCGGCCAGGTGGAATTTAAAATGCCGGGAAATTATTTTGTGGAAGTTCTCGTGGATGACGTCATGAAGCTGCGCTATTCAGTTCCTTTGATAGTGGTGCCGCAGGGGCAGAACCCACAAGCGCCCGGCGCATAATAATTGGTGATTCATAAAGAGGCTGGCGCTCCCAGTTTCAAGTGTGTAGGATAAACGACCGTGAAGCGCACTCCCACTTGGTGCGTCTCGCTTACTAATGAGCAACACGGTCCAAAACGGTTCGCAAGCTTGGGAGCCGCTTACACCTCGTGGTGTGGCGAGCTTCGCTCGCGCGTCCATTGGCCGGTTGTGGTTCGTGCAATTGATCGTTGCTGCGTTGGCTGCCGCGACCATCGGTTGGTTTTTTAATACCTCCATCTTCCCAGTCGTCAGGCAGGCGATCCAACAACTGCCGCTGGAGGGGGAAATTCGATTTCATCAACTAAGTTGGTCTGGCGATTCACCGCTCGAATTGGCTGAAAGTCATCTCCTGGGGATAGCGGTGGATCTCGATCATACGGGCCGAATAGGGCGGGAACCGAATTTCCAGATCGAATTTGGTCGTGATGATTTGCGAGTATTCGGCCTTTTGGGAGAATTTTCCTTTGATTATCCATCGGGCTGGAGAGTTGGCTTCAATCGAAAGGAATTGGAACCGTGGTGGGGAGCGCGAGAGCCTGGCATGCTGATGATCATAACTCTGGCAACCATTGTGGGGTTGATGATTTGTTGGACGGTGCTGGCGACTCTTTATTTCGTGCCGATCAAGATCATCAGTTTTTTTCAAAATCGCGATCTTCAATGGCGCGGCAGTTGGAAGCTGGCCGGAGCGGCACAGATGCCGGGGGCATTGTTTTTTACCTGCGTGGTAGTGGCGTTCACCTTGAATTGGTTCGACCTGATTGGCCTGGCAGGTTTCGCCGTTATTCACCTGCTCATTGGCTGGCTTTATCTTTTTGTGAGTCCTCTATTTCTATCACGTGATCCATTGGTTGCCCCCGCCACAACAAACCCTTTTATCAAGGAGGGTTCATCACAAAAGGGAGCTGTCCCCAAAAATCCTTTTTCCAAATCGCCTCACGCCGAGCCTGAGCAGTCCCAATCGACGTCCCAACCGGCGGAAGAGAAACCAATCGCCTAGGAACTAATTGAGCCTGCTGGTGTTTCTCCTGGCACGAAAGGATTTTTGAACACTGTTTTAAACAGATCTCGGGATAGTCTGCAACGCATCATTGCGTGTTGAAAAGGATTCGTTTAGCTTCGTGCCATGACTTGTTTTCGTTGGGCGTGGCGATACGCCGTAGGCATTATGATTTGCCTGATAGCAGCCGGGTGCCTTCCTCCTGGAGATAACCAATTGGACGAGCAAAAGGAGCCGCATTTCCTTACTGGAAAGAGCCAGGTCAATTCCATGGATTTCCAAAGTGCGATCGATTCCTTTGAAAAGGCATTGCAGGTTAATCCTCGTTCCGCATCGGCCCATTTTGAGCTGGCCTGGCTCTACGAAGGAGACAAAATCGACGACCCCGCTGCTGCCATCTACCATTACGAACAATTCCTGAAACTGCGCCCCAATTCTGATAAAACAGATGTGGTTAAAATGCACATTAACAGCTGCAAGCAAAAGATAGCCTCAAGCGTCTCGGTCATCGGTCAAATGTCACCTGAACGCCAACGGGAGTTGGAAAAACTTCTGGCTGAAAACAAGGACTTGAAAGAGCAGGTTGCTGCTTTAAAGGACCGGGTATCAAAATGGGAGGCATATTACGTCAGCCGACAGGCAGCGACCAACCAGGCGGTTTCCAATGTCACACCCGGTTCCCAATCCACTGGTGCTACCGCGGCAGTCAGGTCAACTGCTGAACCGGTTGCCAATGCAGCACGAACGACAACCTCTACCAGGCCAACTCCAACAAATGCCGTGAGGCCAGTTGCACCCGCTGCGACCCGTAGTCATGCTGTAAAAGCGGGAGAAACTCCGGCCATGATTGCCCGGCAGTATGGTGTTTCTCTCAATGCACTGCAGGCAGCAAATCCCCAGTTACAACCCACACGGATGAAAGTAGGGCAGGTAATTAGCATTCCCTCCCAATAGCGTAAGGTCATGCTCTCGCGACTCGTATTTTTGGTGATTACACTGTTCTGGGTGGCAATGACCCTATTACTTTGGCGCTCAGAATACATGGGAAAAGAGGGTGTGGGCACATCCGCACCCATGGAGATGGTTTGGCAGAAAATACTCACGGCTCCGGACAATTCTTCCTTGGAAATCAGCCATCACGGTCAAAAGATTGGCTATTGCCGCTGGGCAGCAATCGTCGGGCAGGATTTAACCAGCAGTAGGACCAATGTGGATGAAGTGCCCCCGGAAGGGATGGTGGAGTTCCTTTCCAATTACAGGATTGATTTCGAAGGGAATGTGGCGTTGGGTGAAGCTTCCAATCGTCTAAGATTTGATTTTAGCACCAGATTAAGCACGAATTACATTTGGCAGGATTTCGTTTTACGTCTTTATCTGCGGCCTAGTTCCTGGGAGATCAAGTCGCAGATTTCCGAGGAATCCATTCATTTGAAAATTGAGGATGGGAGCGAGAAGTCAGAGCGCTCCATCAAATTTGCCGATTTACAAAATCCGGAGTTCCTGATGCGTGAGTTTGAGCTGCCTGTGCCTATCCAACTGCTTGGCACGCTGGGGATACCAGCAAAATCGAAGTCCCTGACTTCAAGTTCATTGGGCTTGAAATGGGAAGCGCGTAATGACTGGTTTCATATTGGACACACCTCCGTTAAGGCTTATCGATTGGAAGCCAAGGTGTTGGATCGTTACAAAATCCTCGTATTTGTGAGTCAGGTCGGGGAAATATTGCGAGTGGAATTGCCAGATGAGGTAGTCCTGGTAAACGATCAATTAACGAATTTGTAAAAGCACTTTCATGATTGAGCTTATCCATTTGATAAAAAAATTTGGTGATCTGACGGCCGTTAACGACATCAGCCTTACCGTTCCTCGTGGGGAGTTTTTTGCCGTCTTGGGTCCAAATGCGGCAGGAAAGACCACCACGATTAAGATTCTTAGCGGATTGATCAAGCCCACCTCGGGTTGTGCCCGGGTGGGAGGGTTTGACGTGCAAACCCATCCTTTGGAGGCGCGGCGAAAGCTGGCCTACGTGCCGGATTTCCCATTTCTGTACGATAAACTCACCGCCTGGGAATTCTTCAGGTTCACCGGGCAATTGTTTCAGATGCATGATGAGCGTATCGAGATTGTTGGTCGGGAGCTGATTACCCGTTTCAACCTGGAACCCTTTGTCAACAAACCGATAGAAGGGCTCTCCCATGGGACGCGGCAACGGGTAGCAATTGTTTCGGCACTGCTTCACGACCCGGAGGTGTTCGTCATCGATGAGCCAATGGTTGGATTGGATCCGCATCACGCGCGGGTGGTGAAGGATGTTCTGAAAGAGAGATCCCTGGCAGGTATGACGGTGTTTCTTTCCACCCATCAGTTGAGTGTTGCCGAAGAAATGGCCGATCGAATCGGAATTATTCATCAGGGACGGTTGATCGCCGTTGGAACGCGGGAGGAGTTGCGCCGTCAAAGTGGGGCTTCCGGAGCTCTGGAACAAACTTTTCTTGCTCTCACGGCGCAAGAAGCCAATTTGGTTGAAGAAAAGGGTCCTGATAAGCTGAGCGCGTTGGGCAGGAAGGCATAGTTGTGGTCTAAATTATATCCGTATCAACCATTCTGGCTCTTTTAACGTCATTGTTCCCTGAAGTCCCCAGGTTGGAATAAAGATTTGGAAAAAATTTATTCCCCTTTTGAACAGATTTGAGGCTGGGCAGTCAATTACGCGTAGGAATTCCGTGGTGATGGGGGATAGCCCTCTTTCTCCAGTAGAATTGCTGACAGTCTGGTTGGGTGAGCTTTCTCGGTGGTCGACCGTCGAAGTTAAAGGTGCAAGTGTAACCGGATTCAATGGCGCAACAACATGTTTTAGTGCCGTTTATGCTAAAACAATGAGTAAGTTTTGTTTGACAGTCTGTAAGGGTCTAAAGTAAAAAATAAAGGCTTTTAGTGTTGAAGCCGCCTCATTAGGTCAATGTCTAACTTAAAAACTGATTTATGAAAAACATGCTAGCCTCCGCCGGGTTGATAACACTCGGTGCCGTGGGGGTTCAATCTGCTCAAGCTCAATTTCTCGCTGCCAATCCTGAAAAGCCTTGGAGTATCTCCGGTACGCTGCGCGGTTTTTACGATGACAACTACAATACCCAGCCGAACGGCTCGTTGCGAGTGGGTAGCTATGGCTTTGAAGTCCGCCCGGCAATCACATTCAACCTGCCGCTCGATCAGACCACACTTTCGCTGAGCTACGTTTACGATCTGAAGTGGTTTGAGGCGCGGGTGAGCGGCAATACTGATCAGAGTCATGATGTGGAAATTTTCCTGAACCACAATTTCAGCCCTCGCTATTCGCTTGATTTCGAAAATAGCTTTGTCATCGCTCAGGAGCCTGAGGTGATTGACCGCTCGTTAAGCGTTCCGACTCGCACGAATGGCAGCAATTTGCGTAATAACGGAGCTTTCAATTTCCATGCTGAGGTAACCGAGTTGCTTGGTTTGGTGCTGGGTTATTCCAATACCTTCTACGATTACGCGGAAAATAATCAAAACCAAAACCCGTTCGATGTTAATCCAAGTCGCTCGGCTCTTCTGGACCGTATCGAGCATCTCGTCAGCCTGAATTCACGCTGGCATGTCTTGCCGGAAACTACGGCGATTTTTGGCTATCAGTTTGGGGCGGTGGATTATTTGAGCGGTCAGAGCATAGCGGTTAAGCAGTTGGCAATCGTTCCTCCATTCCCATTCCCGCAGTTGGTGAGACCTTCCGGGCCTATCGCTTCTGATCGTAACAATTTTTCCCATTATCTTTATATCGGAGCTGAACATAGCTTGCGTAGCGATCTTT
>NZ_ABOX02000073.1 GCF_000172555.1 Pedosphaera parvula Ellin514 | reverse complement strand
CCGCTCTTTCCGAAGGGTTGGTATAACGAAGTGCAGGTTCAAACCGTCGTGTTGAGCGCCGATGGAGAGAATGATCCTGATATTCTTAGCATCATTGGTGCTTCAGCATCGTTGATGGTGAGCGATATTCCCTGGGCTGGTCCTTTGGGAGCGTTGCGCATCGCGCGGGTGAACGGCAAATTTATTGCCATCCCGACCCATGCTGAAATGGCGGAAAGCGACCTTGATCTAATCTATGTCGGCAATGAGAACGACATTGTGATGTTCGAAGGCGCCGGGGAGGAAATCTCAGAAGAGGATTTCAAAGCCGCTTTGAAGTTTGGTCAGGATTGCTGCAAGCCACTGATCGCTGCACAAAAGGAATTGGCAGCCAAGGCCGGCAAGAAAAAGCGTGAGGTCAAGCTGAACATCGTCCCGGAGGAAATCCTCAAGGAAGCCAAAGCTCTCGCTGGAGATCGTATTGTGCCAGCTTTGTTGACGCCATCCAAGCTCGCCCGTGAAGCCGCCGTGAACGCCATTTTCGAAGAAGTGGGTAAAAAGCTCGTCGAGAAGTTCGGTGCGGAAAAGGTGACTGAATTTGTGCTCAAAGATGCCTCCTACTACATCCAAAAGGAAGCTGTGCGTGGCTTGATCATGAAGGAAGGCAAGCGCATGGATGGTCGTCCGCTGGATGGCATTCGTGCGATTCACAGTGAAGCAGGCATTTTGCCGCGCGCACACGGTTCGGCTTTGTTCAGCCGTGGCGAAACCCAGACGGTGGCGCTGGCCACGTTGGGAACCGGCGAAGACGCACAGGAATTTGATTCCTACACCGGCGGGAGCAATGAAAAGAAGTTCATCCTGCACTATAACTTCCCGAACTATTCCGTGGGTGAAACGGGCCGTATCAGCGGACCTGGTCGCCGCGAAATTGGTCACGGCGCTCTGGCCGAGCGTTCGATCGAGCCGATGATTCCGCTCGACAAATATCCCTATGCGATCCGCGTGACGAGCGAGATTATGGAATCCAATGGTTCAACCTCCATGGCTTCCGTATGCGGTGGCACCCTGGCGTTGATGGATGCTGGTGTTCCAATGATTCGTCCAGTCGCTGGCATTAGTATCGGTATGTGCACCGAACATGATGCAGTTGACAAAATCTCTGCCTATAAACTTCTGAGCGATATTATCGGCGCGGAAGACGGCTTTGGTGACATGGATTGCAAAATTGCCGGCACGGAAAAAGGAATTACTGGTTTCCAACTGGACTTGAAGTTGCGTGGCATTCCCCACGACATGATGGCGGAAACCTTGGAGAAAGCCCGTGTGGCCCGCTTGTTCATTCTTGGTGAAATGGCCAAAACTCTGGCTGCTCCACGCACAGAAATGAGCAAGTACGCTCCTCGTATCGAAACGGTCAGGATTAACCCTGAGAAGATCGGTGCGTTGATCGGACCTGGCGGCAAGAACATCAAGCGCCTCGTCGAAGAATCGGGTTGCGAGATCAACATCGAAGACGACGGAACGGTTAACATTTACTCTGTTTCTTCAGAGGGAATGAAGATTGCCCGTGATGCCATCGTCGGCATGACTGCCGAAGCCGAAATCGGCAAAATCTATCGCGGCAAGGTTGTCACCGTAAAAGAATTCGGTGCCTTCGTGGAATTCCTGCCCGGTAAGGACGGCTTGGTGCACATTAGTGAACTCGCCAACTTCCGAGTGAAGCAGACTGAAGACATCGTCAAGATTGGCGATGAAATCTGGGTCAAGTGCCTCGGCGTGGATGAAAAGGGCCGTGTAAAACTGTCCCGCAGAGCGGCGATGGCAGAACGCGACCAGGAAATGGGCGGAGCCGGTGCTGAAGCAGGTGCAAGCCAGCCAGCAGGTGAAGGTCACCGCGAGGAAGGCCATCGTGAAGAGGGCCGTGATCAAGAGCCTCGTGAGGAAGGTCGTCGTGATGACCGACGTGGTGGCGGTGGCGGTGGCGGTGAACGCCGTGGCGGAGGCCGCCGCTAAACGAAGCAGGATTTAATACGCAAGGCGAGCCATCATTGGCTCGCCTTTTTGCTATATACCGAATGCCAAAATTAATTTCCGGAATGGGGGAAAAGAACCGGATGAAAGGAGGCGATAAGCCTGATGAACGTGGAGACTGAAAAAGTTATGGCCTTGGGGAGGGGGAACTTCGTTAGTCGTTTGGGTACAGGGTGCTTTTGATTTGAGGCGGCGTTGTCGGCCTGGTCGCTATCTAAGGATAGCGCCTGCGGCCTCCGCCTTGCCTCAAACCAAAATCCCTCCTGCCATCCGGAAATTTCTTTCGGCATTCGATATAGCTTAATGCCTTCGCAGGATGAGCCGATGGTCCACACGTTTGGTCTGGTGGTATTCCAAAGGGGGAAGTTCGGTCAATGTCGGGGATTCAGTTTCTTTCAGAATGGATTTGGCGAGCGCCTGGAGTTCTCGCCAACGAGGCCAGTCCAGATCTGGGGCGTGGGAGACTTGTCGGAGTGTGCTGCGCCACTCAATGATGATCCTGTCGATATCGCCAGTTCCGACCAGATCGGTGACGTAATTGTGCTTGGTGAGGGGATTTTTATGGGCGGCCGCAACAACTTGTTCCGCACCGGCACCATACTTTACCGGCACCCCATTCTCCAAATATCCGGGAATGGATTGTGAGCCAAAGATCTGATGGCAGGCGATTGCGAGACGACCACCCCAACGATTTTCTTCGCCACAAAAACGGAATCCAGCATCCAGATTGGCCAGATCATAAATCATTTCTTCCAATGGGTACGAGGTATCCTGCAGTCCGGCGGCAATGGCAAGACCATCGCCCTGGGAGAAGAAGCTGACTACCTGCCCGCGTTGGGTGGGGACACCGGCAGCATCAACCAGACCGAGGCGACGCCAGAGCAATGCTGTGCCGGTGCTGGTTGGTAATTCACGGCAAACCGGAACGAGCACGCACCGTGCACAATCCTCGTGCAGCACTTCGCGAGTCATTGGTTTGTAGAGCGCGACACCATGGGCATCCACCGGCACACGCATGGAAAGGTCGGCAATGCTCACGTGAGCGAGAATGCGCTGCCCGTTATTCGTGAACCGAACCACCGGCGTCCTCTGCAGAGCGAGCTTTTGCTCTACCAATGGGGCAATCTTTTCGGTCCAGACCGGGAAAGGTGCCTGCCGTCCATTCCAGTTGGTCAAGCGGCGGACCCACTTTGCAATGATGACCCGGTCTTCGCCCAAGCGATCGGCAACAGTCATGGAGCGCCCGTAAGTTTTGACTCCACCTTCTTCTGACAAAACGGATAAATTGCCGGTGCCCACTTTTTCGAGCGCGTCCGGTTCAGTCAAGGCAGAGCGCAATTCAGCGGAGGCGATTCTGAGCCCCTCGTCCTCCGCAAACCCAACAGCTTCCGCCTGAGCTTCCAATGTGGGGACAGGAGTGGTGGTCGCCTCCACAATTGTGGGCATGATGAAGATCTCTCGTAGTGGCTTTTCGACCGGAGTTGGGAAGCGTTCCCACTGACCGCGGCTATTGAGCATTTCCCTGACATGTTGGCGAACATGCCGAGCCCGTTCGGCGTCCGTTTTTAATCCGCAAGGAACAACGGGATGTTTCAGTGATTCTTCGACTCCAAGAAAAACTGGTTTGCTGGTGAAAAGGCGCTCCTGCACTTGGACAGCTTCCAGGAAAGGATCGCGTTTATGATTTGCCGCGGCAGTCATGATGCCGAGCAAAGCGCTCCAATCAACCGCGCCGCTGCGAGACAAATGAGCGGAATGGGCATCAAGAAGGCGGAGTTCATTAGCCGTGATGAGGACAAAACCGGTTTCGTCCAGACCGCGGCGTCCCGCACGGCCGAACATTTGGAGAATCTCATCAGAACGCAATGGTTGCTCCTGATAATCACGGCGATATGAGGCTCCAGCGAGTGCGACGCTGCGCAACGAAAAATTTATTCCCGCAGCCAGGCCCATGGTGGCGACCACAACCCTTAGCTGGCCCGCTTTCGCAAGCGGTTCGATCACCCCTGCACGTGCGCCATAACTTAAACCGCTGTGATGGTAGGCAATGCGGGTCTTGAGCATCTTGGCCAGATGATCTCCAACCAGAAGTTTTTGTTCACTACCAAGTTGAAGCGGATTGGGAGTCGGGATATACCGGGCCAACTCGGCGGCCATGGATTCCGCTGCCTGACGTCGAGGTGCGAAAATGAGGATTGGACCAAGGTCCTCGGCAAGGCATTTAGCGACCAGACGCGGCCAATAACCGCGGATTTCACTGGGGACATGAAAGCTAAGGTTGTTGGCGTGAACTTCCTCCAGTGGCACCGGGCGGTGGTCGTGACGAATCAGAACAGCCTGACGACCAAGCCTTGAGAGCCATTTAACGAGGTCCTGCGGATTGGCCACACTGCCGCTGAGCAGTAGGAGTTGGGTTTGCGGTGGAGCGAGAGCCAGGGCGAGTTCGTAGTTCAGTCCACGATCAGGGTCGCCGATCATTTGATACTCGTCCACGACCAGCAGGCTGGGACCATCACCCTGAATGAGACGGTTCTTTTGCGTTTCCAGAGTCGCCACAAGAATCGGAGCATTCAGGTTTTCTGCGAGGTCGCCAGTCGCGATGCCGACATCCCAACCTCGAGCCCGCCATTCAGCGAGTTTGTCGTTTGCCAATGCGCGGGTTGGAACGGTGTAAATTGCCTGACCACGGTTTTTGCCCGCATTGGACCAAAGTTCGAAAATGAGCGTCTTGCCGGAGCCAGTGGGAGCTTGCACGACAACATCCTTGCCCTCACGCAGAGCAGCTACGGCCTGCTGCTGCCAGATGTCTGGAACAGTGACCTGATTCAGGACGGGAAGATTGGCAAGTTGTTCTGCAAACGATGACACGCGCAAAACATAGTCGAAAAAATCAAAATCCGAAATGGATAAAATGTTTGGATGTCTGCGAGGAACAATGGATTGCGGCAGGCAGAGTTCGCATGCCAAAGGACGTTACAAATTATGGGGGGAATTGTAGTCCCAATCAGTGTTGACATTTTTCTCCGTTGGTGCGAATACGTCATCAACTGAAGTAGCAGCAGCCTAAATTGGCGCTCCTTCCTGAGAGCCAATGCGGGGGAACCAGATTCCCGGAAAACCGGGACGGGGCGTAAGGTCGCGGGCAACCGTGGCCAAGGTCACTTCCAGGACCAAGCCCGTCAGCTAACCTCGTCGGCAATTGGAAGGGCGATCCTCTAGGGCCGCGTTTGCGGTCCCCACGTTCACCCCACATAAAAAATGCGTTGCATTGATGCACGGCAAATAACCGTGGCAGCAGTGCAACCCTATCGGAGTTGGTTATGACCTGCTGGGTTATGATTGGCGCGATCAATAATGCGTCGGTTGTTTCGATGGCCGGATTGGCACTGGCTGTGTTGGTTCTCACGGTTCTGGGGATGGTGTTCCTGCGGAAAAATCTTGTCCGACGAATTGCCCTTTTTACATTGCTAATGAGTGTGATTTGGGGTTCTGAAATGTGGTGGCTGACCGCAAATCAACCGTCCATGGCTGCGCATCTGGCAGTCCAGCAACTGAATGGAGGAGATGTCAACGCGCGGAATGTAAGGACGTTCGACGCAGCAAAAGACGCCGTTCAAGTCGCGGCGGAAATTGCGACACTCCTGGTAACGTTGGGATGCTTTGGTGTTTATCTCCAAGCCTGCTTTATGAAGTTAGGCAGGGTTTGTACCAAAGCAACGACGCCGGTCACTTGCGTGTTGATTCTATTGACTTTGACAGGGTGTATGAAGCCATTTGACCGGCCGGAATATGTGGAAATTGACACTTCTGAAACTGGCTTCCTGATTCCTCTGGAAGGAGATTCGACACAACAGTCGCGTTTTCAATCCGAGGATTATTTGAAACAACGGAAGGTGGCGGCGAAGCGAGTGCAGATAATCCATCGCTGGTCGCAGGAGGGCCGGATGGGCAATGATGGCAGGTGGATTCCAACCGTGCGCCTGGTGAAGGTAAATCGTTCGCCGGTAACGCGCGAGTGGTCCTCGGATTCCGGTTCTCCGGTCGGGGGACAAGCACGCACCCGAAGCACGAATGACAAGGCCGTCTGGATTGAAAGTTCGGATAGTGTTGGTTTTAGCATGGGCTTTAACTGCACGGCGTTTATATCCGAGGATGACGCCGCAAAGTTTCTGTATTGGTACCCGAGCGGTTCCCTGGCGGATGTTATGGACCATGAAGTGCGTGGTCGCATCCAACAAATAGCGGCTGAAGTAGCAGCGAGATATCCACTCGATCAGTTAAGATCGCGAAAACAGGAGATTGCTGATGCCGTGAAAAAGGATGTAACCACCTTCTTTTCGACCCGTGGCGTCACGGTGACAACCGTCGGAATGTTTGGCGGAATGACCTATGAGAATCCTGAGATTCAGCGCGCGATAGACCAAACATTTATCGCACAACAGTTGAAAACGGTTTCCCTGGCAAAATATGAGGCGCAACAAAAGGAAAATGAGCGCATCGAATTGGAAGCAAACGGTCTCGCCGAAAAAGCGAGACGTGAGGCCTCAGGGTTGGCGGATGCAAAACGCACCGCTGCCTCCGCTGAAGCCCAGGCGATCCGGGAAGTGAGCAAGGCTTTGAGTGAAGCCCAGCAGAACCCGCTGCTTTATCAATTCAAAGCCTTGGAGGTGGAGAAAGCGAGAGTGGAAAAGTGGGACGGAAAATACCCCACCTACTGGATGGGAACCGGGACGGGTGGTCCCAACTTGATGCTGCAGCTGCCTGCACCTGGCGGGAATGCCTCAACACACTAGGACGCCGGATGGACGAATCAAGGGGTGTGAGAGGGAGCCGGTTGGCTACGGAGCCAGCCGGCTTGCTTTTTAGGTTGGGGAACGGGTTGCGAAATTGTCCATCTCAGGGCAAAATAAACGGTTGTTAATGTGAAAAGCGTTCGCTTGTTTCTAAGTTAAATGGGCATTGAACCCCGAGAGTTTCCAGGCCGAATGAAGTCGGAAAGTAGAAATGGTGGATTGGAGTCTCGACCGCCGCAAACCATTGAGACGGTTTGGCCGCGGAAATCTCGTCCTCCGTGGAAACGGTTCGGCCTCGCGTTGCTGACCACCATGGCGGCCTTGGCAATCGATTTGGTCTTGCGCAACTTTCTAAGTGAGTCTTCGATCGCCCTCTACATTTTGGCAGCAATGTTGAGCGCCTGGTACGGCGGCTTCCGGGCAGGTGCGGTAGTCGTGGTCTCAACCGATTTGATTAACCTGTTGCTTTTCAATAACCCGCATTTCTCGTTGGCGGTTAAAGTGCATGGAGCCGAGCGTTTAGGTGTATTTACGAGCGTGGCTTTACTTGTAAGCTGGCTGGTAGATCGAAGCAAGAGGGCGGAAGAAGCCTTTAGGATTATCAACAAGGAACTCGAACAGCGAGTGGCTGCGCGAACGGCTGCGCTTGAGGAATCCAACAAACAATTGGAAGATTTCAGCTATTCACTCGCACACGATTTGCGGGGACCTTTGCGGACGATGGCGGGATTTGCCCACATTTTAGCTGAGGATCACGGTAATGAACTCAGCGAAGGAGCGCGGGATTGTGTTCGGAAGATTCAGCTATCCTCCCAGCGCATGGGGCACCTCATGTTGGATCTATTGGCTTACACGCGATTGGCGAGAGCCGAGTTTAAGCCGCAGAAAGTACATTTGGGAAAGCTGATTGAGAGTTTGCTGGTCAGAATGGAGAATGAAATAACCCGGTGCCACGCAATCGTTCATGTGCGCAGGCCGTTGCCTTCCGTTGTCTCGGACCTGGAAACTCTGGATAACGCACTGATGAATCTTCTGACTAACGCGATGAAATTTACTTCTCCCGGCGAAACACCCAAGGTGCAGGTGTGGGCGGAGGAACGTTATCCAGGAGTTATGCGGTTGTGGGTGGAGGATAATGGGATCGGGATTGAGCTACAATATCGAGAGCGCATTTTTGGGATATTCGAAAGATTACACGACAAGGATACTTACGAAGGAACGGGCATTGGACTCGCCCTGGTGAAAAAGGGAATTGAGAGAATGGGAGGCCGGGTAGGGGTTGAATCGATACCCGGTCAGGGAAGCCGTTTTTGGATTGAGCTCCCGACAGATAATTGTGAGAAGCAGGAGGAGGAGTAAACGCGCACCGCACAGATCTCGCGGGTATGTTATGTTGATTCCGATGGTGAAACAAAAGTATGTCATTTTAACACTCATGACGGTGTTGCTATTTTTGGGCTGGGGCCTGATTCATGCTCAGGGTGGCACTCAGAATACCAAAACAAATTCGATGTCCAAAACCATGATAACTGAAAAAATCATTAAGACGGATGCTGAATGGCAGAAGCAACTCACGCCGGAACAATTCAAGGTAACCCGCAAAAAAGGAACCGAGCGGGCCTTTACAGGTGAGTACGCGAACAATCATGAAAAAGGGATTTATAAATGTGTCTGCTGCGGACTGGACTTGTTCAGTTCCGATGCCAAGTTTGATTCTGGAACAGGTTGGCCGAGTTTCTGGGCACCGCTGAGTGCTGAAAGTGTGGAAACCAGGTCAGATAACACCTTCTTCATGAAGCGAACCGAAGTATTATGTCCTCGTTGCGAGGCTCATTTGGGACACGTTTTTGACGATGGCCCCAAGCCGACGGGTCTGAGATATTGTCTGAACTCGGCGGCTTTGAAGTTTGTTCCAGAAAGTAAGTAAAGCCGGGAAAGAGTAAGTAACCGCAGCAGATGGCCTTCCACCTGTATCTTAACAGGTTGACTTGGGGTAGTCGCAACCTTAGATTGGCACAGCATGTTTGCTGCCGATACTAGAGCGGTTGTTGTTCCCGTCACCGGTGCATCGCAGAAAGAAACCCATGCTACATGGAAACATATAGCGGAACCGGTGGAACCCTTTCTGGAGGCTGTAGCCCAGCGTTTGGAAAAGCAGGTCAGGGAATTCGACCCTGCAATTGTACCTTATGCCGAGTACGCATTGACCGGCCAAGGGAAGCAGCTGCGTCCTGCCTTGGTGGCGCTTAGTGCGAACGCGAGTGGAACACTTAATGACTCTCACGTAACCATCGCCGTAATCATTGAAATGGTGCATTTGGCAACACTGGTGCATGACGATGTAATGGACGAAGCCGAGATTCGCCGTGGCCGATTAACTTTGGCGGCGAATTGGGGAAATGAAATAGCAGTACTTTTTGGTGACTGCCTTTTCGCACATGCCTTAAAACTGGCAGCCAGCTTTCCCACACCGGAGATATGTCGTGCGGTAGCGATGGCAACCAACACGGTTTGTTCGGGAGAAATTTTACAAACTCAACAGCGGAGAAATTTTCAGTTTTCCCAGCCGGAATATTTCAAAGTTTTGGAAATGAAGACGGCAGAGTTGTTTGCATTGTCTTGCGATTTGGGAGCCTGCTTAACCGGAGCCCCGGCAGTTCAACGAAACGGTTTGCGTCAGTTCGGGATGGCATTAGGAACAGCCTATCAACTCTATGACGATTGTCTGGACCTGTTTGGTTCAGAAGCTGCGGCTGGGAAGTCCCTCGGTACGGACCTCGCGAAGGGAAAACTGACATTGCCGATTTTACTGGCGTGGGAACAGGCGACCGTCGAGGAAAAAGCAACCTTGCAGGGAAATATTTTAAAGTGGGAGCCAGGCCATTTCGCGCCGGTTATTGAATTGCTCCGCAAGTACAAAACATTTGCGAAATCGGTTGAAATAATTAACCAATATCTCGAAAAGTCACGCCAGACACTGAAGGTGTTGCCTGAATCTGCAAATCAGGCTGGTTTGATCGGCCTGACAGAGTTTCTCGCCCGGCAGACGGAAAAACTGGGAGTTTGTGCCTAGAGCTAGTCTCCAAAGTATGATTGATCCGGCTTCTGGCAAGGCACCTGGAGATTCGCAGCCAAGCGAATCATCAGGCTCCTCGTCCGAGAAAGCACCATTGACTGACGAAATGCAGTTGGTTGAGCGTGCTCGCAATGGGGATATGGCTGCGTACGACGATTTGGTGCGGCGCTATCAGGAACGGATTTATGCCACCGTTTACCATATGACGTCCAACCACGAGGATGCAAACGATTTGGCGCAGGAGTCGTTCATCAAAGCTTTTCAAGCGCTAAAATCTTTCAAAGGTGGTTCAAGTTTTTATACCTGGATTTATCGTATTGCCGTCAATAAGACGATTAATTTCTTGAAACAGAGGAAGAATCGTGCGCAAATGAGCCTGAACGATTTGGATTTTAATGCAGAGCATGATCCTGATCTCGTGGCACTTATTTCCGATAAAACTCCACGTCGGGATATTGGATTAAGTGAGCTGCAAGAAAAATTGAACGCCGCCCTATTGAAGCTGTCAGAGCATCATAGATTAGTCGTCACACTGCACGATGTGCAGGGGTTGTCACATGAAGAAATTGCTAAGATCATGGATTGCAACATCGGTACTGTCCGATCACGATTGTTTTATGCCCGCCAGCAACTACAAGCATATCTGTCAGATTACCTAAAGTGATTATGAACACGTCCCCGGAAGAGTTTGAACAGTTACGCAAGTTGTTGAAGCTAAAGAGGTATGAGCAGCCACCGCCACGCTATTTCAAGGACTTCTCCGCCCAGGTTTTACGACGATTGGAACAGGAATCATCATCCATATCTGCCACTGCGGAAGTATCCTGGTTTAAGAGGATATTTGGCGTGTTGGATACCAGCCCCGTAGCAGCTGGTGTTTTTGGAGTTTCTGTATGCAGTTTGTTGTTAGGTGGAATTGTTTTTACCCAGTGGTCAGATGGAGTTGGTGGTGATGCGATTGCGGCCACCACTGAAGGCAATCTGGCGTTTGCTCAACCGACTTCCAACCCGATGCTGGAACGCAGTTTACCGGTCAGTTCGCATTCGGGGTTGTCAATTAATAGCGACGGTTTCTTTAACGCTCCAACTCCAGGCAATTCCCTGGGTGTGGTTGTGCAGCCGGTAAACTTTACCACTGCCCAATAATTAGATTTGCTGCAGGTCTGACCGCAGTTAATGCCGCTGATGCATCCCGGTTCTGCATGGCAGTCGGGATTAATTCATCGGCTCCAACAGCTCCGAAAGTGCTCGTGTTCGGCTTATTGCCCAATCACGAACGTTCACTTCCCTCGAATACAATACTCTTCCAACTGCAAAAAGAAGGCGGCCATAGGGCCGCCGTGAGAAATTGCAGTGACGTTCTGCCGATTATGATTACATTTCGTGCTCAAAGGACATCAGCAAATCCCCGCCAGTGACGGTCATGCGCTCACCTTGGATTTCAGCTGTAAAAGTTTGTTTCTTGGGGCTGGAAATAGTGATGGTGTACTTGCTGCCATCGCCTTCCCACTGTCCCTCAAGTTTCTGCATACTCACAGTAGGGGCCAATTTGGGATTAGTATTGGCGTGAAGTTCACCGACATCCTTAACGATGACTTGTTTGTCGGGCGCAGCGATGAGCACGGTCTTGGCCATGGTTAAAAAGAGCACTCTGCGGCGCTTCTGCATTTCGGTCGAACCATAATTTGGATTGCTTTGCTTCATCAGGGCGAGAGCGCCGTTCAGATTGAAATCCCAACGACCAAGCAGCTTCTGATCACCATATTTTGCAGATTGGCCGGTTTTTAGGAAATTATCCAAATCGGTAATGTTGGGGACAAGTATGCCCCAGATTTCTTTAAGCATGTCGGGATTCCCCAGGATGGCTTGAGCCTTGGGGTGATTCACAATTTCCGAGATGGAGGGTTGCTTCAAGCGCAGTTCAGTGAATTCCTTGTCATTGCCGATGTCCTGGAATTCGGCTTTTTCGCCAAGCATCAAAAAGGCGGGATAACGGGAGAGGCGACTCTCCAGCAAATCGTTGTGATAGACCAAACCCATAAGGTCCGAGGTTTGATAGTAAGTTTCAGGCAAGGGGTCGATGGCTGCATCAATCTTGGCCATTCCTGAAGCTCTAACATGGTGGCCAAGGGTATTGAGCATTTTCATGGACCAGGAAGCATTATCATCCGCGACCTGGACTGTGGCGTAGCTGAAAACGTAAATGGGGAGACACAGTAAAATCAGGTAAATGGCTGCATTGACAACACCGATGCACGCACCGACGCGATGGTTTAAGCGTTCAAAAAGTCCCATGCGCAGGTCGCCAGCCTTGTGTTTGTAATAATGATCGACTTTATGATGCACCGAGAAGCCGATGGCTTTAAATACCGTTAGCAGGATGAGAAAAACGATGACTGGTGCGAGCAAGTAGATAAAAAAAGGATTTTTTATACCACAAGTAGCAAGCAGACCATGAAGCAGTTTCCCCAAAGGAAAGGCGAGCACGGTACTTATCAATAACCCTACTAAAGTGGCAGCAGCGCGGATCGCGCCCAAGGCGTAGCCTGCGTACCCAGCCATACCAAGAAAGACAAGAGCAAGAATCCAGATTAACATCCTACTAATCTAAGAAGGTTATAAAAGAAATCACGCAAAATCTGCTGAAGAGTATTACACATTGGAACCAGGCGAAGCAGAATGATCGCGTCTCCGACCCATACCCGGGTTCTCAGGACAAATTAGGGAACCAGCCGGGCCCGGTAGAATCTTCGGGAGAAGATAGGCGAAGAAGCATCGATAAACAATGTGTTAGTGGCTGCGAGAGTGTTGGTTTTGAGTGGAATCCAATCTGCGAAATTGGTTGAGGTCTGAATGATTAATTGCTGTCCAGGAAAGCCGACAATGTTCAACTGAAATGGATTTCCTCTAACACTAATCAGAGTTGGAGGTTGAAGGCTGGGCAGGACGATGAGCGGTTCCGGGGCATAAAGATAGCGCGTGCGTGAGCCGTCTGATATCCGCGCATAAACAGCATAGGTTCCCGGGTTGATGGAAGCTCCATTGAGAATGGTAGAAATATTGGTAAACGAAATACTGCTTATTCCAGTTCCGGCAACCTGGAATTGAACAATCTGCTTTTGATTGATGTTGTAAGGGTTTGAATCGACATCGACGTAAACCCTTACATCAGCACTGGAAGAAACGCCGCATTGATAGTAGAATCTGAACGGGACGGTGTCGCCCGGACGGAATGGAGCATTTGTGAGAAGATTGAATTTCAGGGCATTTGGCCAAAAACCATTGTTTGAAGGCAAGGCGGTTCGTGCCCCGAGCCCGGAACCGATGTTCAATGCAGAATTGAATCCGCTACGGATTTGGCCAAGGCCTGACCCGGCGGGTTCATTGGTTCCAAGCCTGTTGCCACCTCCGATAAGCGAATAAAGGAAACCCCCGGCGGCACCGTGACTTTCATTGGCGGTCCACCACGAGTTGCGTTCTGTTGAAGTGATGGAGGCTTCGGTGTCGGATGAAGGGGTGTTGGTTTCAACTGTTCCGTGATACCACAGGTGGACGTTGGAGTGTTCAGGCGCCAGGGTGCCAGTGTTGCCATAGCCTCCAGAGAGGTTGGTCAACTTGCGATTGTAGGCTCCGGTTATGGACTCGCCACGGACAAGGGAGGAAATCGTTTGATAATAATTATCAGCGTAAAGCACATTGGCATAGGCTTTCACGGAAGCATCCACGGCGGAGAGAATGGGTTCGGCGAACCCGTCGTTATTTAAAGGATGGGGATCCAATGTGGTTTGTTGATCCACCCAAATGCCCTGAGCGCCCAACAAACGGGAGATCTCAGAGATTACTGAACCGCCACGGCTATGCCCGATTAGATGAATGGGGAATTCAACGACCGAATGACCGCCAAGCTCCGGAAAGAAATTGGTTTGCAGCAGGGCAGGAACCACGGCGTTCGCAATTTGGGTCGTATTTGATGAAGTGCCGCTGGAGAATTGGGACCAATCCAGCAGGATAAACACTTCGCCGCGATCAGAGTTGGTAACAGCGACGCCCGCAAGCCTGCTTTGAGACAGGACTACGGTGTGTTGAGCGTTGGTGATGAATCGCATCACATACGTGCTAAAGTTCGTGCCTTTGAAATTGGGATAAAGCGGGAACCTTCCGGCCATGGATGTTATCCATCCGTTTACATCTGAATTCGCTCCATGCGTGATAATAGTCACGCCCGCTGCGCAGGCACGGAACGGCAGGCAAAAAAGTATTGCCGCAAGTAACAGCCCAAGGACCAAATTTACAACCGATTTTGAATGTTTGTTCAAATCAGAGACGGAGGAAAATCTTGCGATTATAGAGAAATCGAACGAAAGCGAACATCAAGAGTACAATGGTCAAGGTAACGACTACAGGACCAAAGGAACCAAAAGCGGCTGCGACCGGGCCGCCGACCAGGAGGTTTGCAAGCTTTTCAAAGGAGACGAAATGAAAGGCCAGGTAGATCGATATGGGATTCATTCCGATCCAGACGAAAGGTGTGCACCACCTCCGCCACTGCCAGATTTCAATCACCTGATAAAATGCAGCGAGGAAGATGCAGGCATAACCTCCTGCCACAAGCACGTAAGATGAGGTCCAAAGTTTCTTTATGACCGGGAATTCAAGCCCCCAAAGAAAACCGAGAGCCACTCCGGCAATGCCAGCACCGGCCAGCAGAAGGACTTTCTTTTGGTCTGGCACATTGGGATTTCTTAGCAAAAGACCGGCGAAGACGCCGAGCAAACAGGTGACAATCGCGGGCAGGGTGCTCAGCAGACCTTCGGGATCGTAGGTGCCATCCCATTTATAGCCCGGAAGATATTTTTGGTCGACGTAATTGGCCAGATTGACTCCTGGAATGAATTGGCCGTGGAGCATGGTCGTGCTGGACAAATTGAGTTGGGCGACATTTGTGAAGCCGTTGTGCTTCGTAATTTCCTGAGGGCTTGCTGACGCAGGTCTCACATCGGGAAATGGGACGAATGTCATCAATGCCCAATACGTGAGGAGCAAGGCAGCAGCGGCGACAATCATTCCACGCAGCTTGAAGAAGCAAAACACGAGGCTGGTGGAAAAGTAGCAAATCGCGATGCGTTGCAGTACGCCCATCCAACGAATGCCATCAATTCCCTTCGAGATGCCGCCGTAGATAAGCAGGCCGAAAACGTAAAGAAGGAGACTGCGGAAGAAAACGCGTTTAAGTGCAGCAGCTTTGCCGTTAACCTCGATTGCTTTCGTAAGCGAAAATACGAGGGACACGCCGACAATGAAAACGAACAGCGGGAAGATAAGGTCGTAAAAAGCGACGCCTTGCCAGACCTTATGATCCATTTGGCTATTGATAATTCCCAAGGGGCCGTTGGGCCAGGCATTGTAAAGAGCGTGGACGAGTTCCTCACCCCCAACGATCCAGAACATATCGAATCCGCGCAAAGCATCGAGTGAAAGCAGGCGCTTGGTCGTCGAGGGACTTGTGACCTGTGGCTTTGACTGTAGTGGAGGGCTTAAAATGTCGCTCATAGGAACAGGGATTTGAGACCCGGGCATTTAATTACGATTTTGCTTTTCAGTCCATCTTATTAGATGCGCGAGGACATCGTGGCATGGAGTGGAAGGCAGGCCTGGAATAAAAACGACGGCTGGTTGTCACACTAGCAGAGACGATTGCTGATGCAGAGGGTAAAAACACTTTTACGCATTGCGTTTAGCAGGGGATTTTCTGAATATAACTACAGAATTTGCAGTCAGTTTCACAAACAACTATGCAGTCTCAAAAAAAAGCATCACAACCGGATCGGCGTAATTTTTTCAAGGAAGCGCTCGCCATAGTGATTGGCGGAGCGGTGGGCATCGTACCGTTGCTTGCAGGGGTGAAGGCGTTTTTTGCTCCACTGAGCAGGAAAGGTGAGGCTGGAGCAAGTGCGGAGGTGCCGCTGATCCCGGTAACAACGTTGGATGCATTGCCCGCGGACGGTGTGCCGCGTAAGTTCCCGGTGTTGGCGAACAAGACGGATGCTTGGAACAAATATCAGAACGTACCGATCGGAGCAGTTTATTTGAGGCGGACGGCAGATGATAAGATTGAGGCGTTGAATGTGGTCTGTCCACACGCCGGTTGTTTTGTGGATTTTATCTCAGACAAGGGAAATTATTTGTGCCCGTGTCATAACAGCACTTTCAAGGTGGATGGGAAAATTGCGAATCCCGGCAGTCCGGCATCGCGTGGCTTGGACCAGCTTAAGGTTGAAGTGAAGGACGGCAAGGTGCTGGTGGCATTTCAAAACTTTGAAGCCGGTATTCCGCAAAAGGTCGCTGTATCATGAAAGTGCTGATTGATTGGGTGGATTCACGGACCGGCGTCAAAAAATTGACGCACGAAGCGCTTTACGAAAATGTCCCGGGCGGATCGCGTTGGCGTTACGTTTGGGGAAGTACGCTCACATTCGCGATCGCAGTGCAGTTCATCACAGGCATCTTCCTCTGGATGGGATATGCTCCGAGTGCTCAAACCGCATGGGAGAGCGTGAATTTCATACAGAACGAGACAACGGGCGGTTGGTTATTGCGGGGGATACATCATTATACGGCGCAATGCATGACCGTTCTGCTGCTGTTGCATCTGATGCAGGTGGTTATTGATGGTGCTTACAAGGCACCGCGGGAGGTAAACTTTTGGTTCGGGATTCTGCTGATGCAATTGGTGCTTGGATTGTCTCTCACTGGATATTTGTTGCCCTGGGATCAGAAGGGTTTTTGGGCGACGAAAGTGGCAACAAACATTCTTTCCATTGTGCCGTTCGTGGGACATGACTTGCAGCGGCTCGTGCTGGGAGGAGCGGATTACGGACATCTTACTCTGACCAGATTTTTTGCGCTGCATGCAGGAGTATTGCCGGCATCGTTGATCATACTCCTGGCGGGGCACATCTACCTGTTCCGCAAACACGGCATCAAGTCAAAGGAGCCCCATAAGGCGTCTGACACGGCATTCTGGCCGGACCAGGTTTTGAAGGATGCAGTGGCGTGCCTGGCAGTCATGGCTACTGTGTTATTTCTCATTCTAAGATACAACATGTTTGGAACGCATGGTCCGGTGGGGGCGGAGTTGGGAGCACCGGCGGATCCCTCCGAGCCTTACTCGGCAGCGAGACCGGATTGGTATTTTCTATTTTTGTTTCAATTCCTGAAATTCTTTCCGGGTCAAACGGAGATCATTGGTGCGATTATAATTCCCAGCCTGGCAATGTTGGTGATTTTCCTCATGCCATTCATTGGCAGGTGGAAGCTGGGCCATCGGTTTAATGTCGGTTTTCTGTTTGCAGTGCTGGCAGGCGCGGGGCTCCTAACCTATATGGCAATGGCGGAAGACAAGCACAATGATACTTACAAACTGGCGGTCAAACAGGCCGACCGGGATGCTGAGCGGGTAAAGGAATTGGCACGCTCGTCCATGGGTATTCCACCGACGGGTGCAGTAACGTTGTTGCGGAATGATCCGTTGACGCAAGGGCCAAAGTTGTTTGCAAAAAATTGCTCGAGTTGCCATCGGTATGATGGCGGCGATGGCATGGGTAATCAGGTGAAGGATGCGCAGTCCGCTTCGGATTTGAAGGGGTTTGGCTCACGCGAATGGCTCGGCGGATTGCTCGATCCGGCCAGGGTGGATTCGACCAATTATTTTGGCGGTACGAAATTCAAAGAAGGGAAGATGGTCAAGTTCGTGAAGAAGAAAGTAGCGGGTTATTCGCCAGAGGAGAAAGAGCAATTAAGGAAAGTAATTGCGGCGGTATCAGCCGATGCTGGATTAAAAGCGCAGAAAGCCATTGATGAACACGATGCTGCCAACATTGCAGAAGGGCGGACGTTGATTAAAACTGCGATGGCCTGCACAGACTGTCATCAGTTCCACAGCAAGGATGAAGATGCGACAGCGCCCGACCTGACGGGCTACGCCTCAAAGGAGTGGTTGGTGAAATTCATTAGCAACCCTGGACATCCGAGCTTCTATGGAGACCGAAATGACCGGATGCCCGCGTTTGGTGAGAAGCAGATTTTGAATGAGCAACAGATTGGGATGATTTCGGACTGGCTGCGCGGGGATTGGTATGAGCCAATCGAAGCGGCAAAGCGATAGTGGATAAGCGAAACTTGAAGATTTGAGAAATGAGATTTGAAATCCGCCGTGGTTCTTCCACATTAAGACATGCTCGAAACTGAGTTTTTTCCGGCGAAACAGGCGGGTTCAAAGCGCTTGATGGTGATGATGCACGGACTGGGGGACAGCAGTGCGGGATTCCACTGGTTGCCGCAAGCGTTGGATTTGCCATGGATGAACTACCTGCTGCTCAACGCTCCTGACCCATATTATGGAGGCTATTCCTGGTATGATTTTGCAGGTGAAGCTGCCATCGGCATAAAGCGAAGCACAAAGGTGGTTTCTGATTTGCTCGACGAGCAGCGGGCCAAAGGATTTCCCACGGAGCAAACAATTCTTAGTGGCTTTTCGCAAGGCTGTTTAATGACTATCGAAGTGGGCTGCCATTACCCACATCGTTTTGCGGGTCTGGTGGGAATCAGTGGTTATGTGCATGAGCCAGAGCAGTTGATGAAGGAGCTTTCGCCAATGGCGAAGCAACAGAGATTCCTGATCACGCATGGTTACAAGGATCCAATTCTTCCCTTCGACATGGTGAAAGGGCAAATGATGGGCTTGAAAGCGGCGGGGTTAAATGTTGAATGGCACGAGTTCGCAAAGGCGCACACAATCGCAGGCGAGGATGAGTTGGAACTGATCCGAAAATTTATTGTGGCCGGGTATCCGAAAACTTAACCGGGACAGCGTGGAAATAGCAGAACAAATGGAGCAGTTGAAATAGCGGACAGGTAACAGAAGCTTGATCCTGGTGGTGGCCGCCGGGATGCTCAGACCTCCTTAGACCTGTTCTTCGGCTGGACCGTAATTTGGCCATCGTTCTCCAGGATGGCAAAATGCACCTCTTCGATGCAGGCGCAACCGGCTCCGCGTAACGCAGCATTCAGTTCATGATGTGTTAATCGCTGGCGCTTCAACACCTCGGTGAAAAGAATTCCATTGTGGATCAGCACTTCCGGACGCCCCTCGATCAGTGCTTCAAGGCGCTTGCTCTTGTAGGTGGCAAGCCCTACGACGTAGTTGAGGCCGACCAGTGTCACTGCTGAAATAATCCCTGCCAGCAAGGAATTATCCCCTCCATTCATTGCGTTCTGAACCGCGTTGCTCAACACCAGCAGCAAGATCAGGTCAAATGGCGAAAGTTGCCCAACCTGCCGCTTCCCAGTAACCCGCAGCAACACGAGAAGGAATACGTAGACAATCCCTCCACGCAAAATAAGTTCCCACCAGGATACGGAAAG
Source organism: Pedosphaera parvula Ellin514 (assembly GCF_000172555.1). NCBI lineage: Bacteria > Pseudomonadati > Verrucomicrobiota > Pedosphaerae > Pedosphaerales > Pedosphaeraceae > Pedosphaera > Pedosphaera parvula. The sequence goes on along the minus strand of NZ_ABOX02000073.1, from coordinate 4,267 downwards.
GTGCCACATCGTTTAAACCTGTTATAAAGTCCCGGTTCTGACGAGCAAAATCCCCGGTATTTGTAAGTCTGGCACGGTCAGGGAACATGTGGCCGGGAATGACTACAAATCTGTAAGCAGACGCGCACTCCGCACCATATCCAAAGCTGTGGCCTTACCTGCGCCCTCTGGTCTGTTTGAAACCACCCGGAACGTGATGACCAGGCCCTTCAACTTAGCGTAGCCCTGCGTTAGATATTTATATTCTCCCGGTTGGGGCATTCCTGCCGTGAACTTTTTATCCGTGACAGTGAAATACGCGCCGTTTACTTCAGGGCCATTTAACTCCTGGATATCGATTGATTTCTCCACGGCATGCGGCAATTCCATTTTGCCCACCTGCGTTAGAAAGGCTTTTACATCCAGGTTCCTGGTTTTGTCCTCGCCCACTTGCGCCACTTCCAACATGACTGCAAAGTCCTGCTCATTTCCGGGGCTCAGTTTTATCATCGTGACCGGCCTGTTTGACTGCCTGACCTCTCGCATTGAGTCGCTCCACGATTTTGGATAGCTCAACTGCAATGTTCCAGCGCCTTTGATTGGGAAACCCTTCCGCAAGGTCTCATTCGAGTCGTTGCTTGAGGAGGCAGAATTTGGTTTGTCAGAAGCTGCCGCCAACGCAGGTGCATTATCGGCTTGAACCCCGACCACAACCATGCTTCCCATCAAGACTGTCAGCCAAAACGTTTGCATCATAAATTCATTTCTTAATTTCAATTCACCGGATGTGGGACACCGCAACCGCAGACAATCGCGATATTGTTTGTTGATGGTGCACCGTTCGCCTCCGGTTTCACATTATCCGGATCATAATCCAAATAAGGTCCCAACCAACGCTCGACACTGCCCAAATCCATCTGCTTGCGCAAATGATAATCGAGAACCTGGTCCCGGCCAATTTTTCCCACGCCGAAATATTTTGATTCTGGATGCGCAAAATAAAGCCCGCTCACTGAACTCGCTGGCCACATTGCACAACTCTCGGTAAGCTTTATGCCCGCTTTCCTTTCCGCATCGAGCAGCTTCCAAAGAATCTGCTTTTCGGTGTGGTCAGGAGACGCCGGATAACCAGCCGCCGGACGAATTCCGCGATACTTCTCGCGAATCAAATCCTCATTGCTCAGGTTCTCCGTCTTGCCAAAGCCCCATTCTTCACGCGCCTTCTTGTGGAGATATTCGGCAAACGCTTCCGCCAAACGATCCGCCAGGGCCTTCGCCATGATGGAATTGTAATCGTCGTGGTCCTTCTCAAAATGCTTCGCCAGTTCATCCACGCCATGACCGCTCGTGACAGCAAATGCGCCCAGGTAATCCTTCAATCCGCTCGCCTTCGGCGCAACGTAATCAGCCAGGGCATGATTAAATTGATCAGCGGGCTTGTCCATCTGCTGACGCAACGTATGGAAAGTTGTCAACACCTTCGTGCGCGAATCATCGGTGTAGAGCTCAATATCATCGCCCACACTGTTCGCTGGGAAGAAACCATAAACCGCGCGCGCTGTGAAGAGTTTCTCGTCCACTATCCGCTTCAACAAGGCTTGTGCGTCATCAAACAATTCCTTCGCCTTGGGCTCATCCAAAATCGCCGGATAGCGCCCGCGCAATTCCCAGGTATGAAAGAACGGCGACCAATCAATGAAGGGAATCAGTTCGTCGAGCGGAGCATTCTCCAGCACCTTCGGACCAGTGAAGGAGGGTTTGGCAATGTCGCTCTCTTTCCAATCAATGGGCGTCTTTCGCTTGCGCGCTTCCTCGATCTTCAACAACGGCTTCGCGTCCTTCTGTGCCGCGTGCTGCTGGCGCAACCGTTCCTGCTCCTCGCGATTCTTCTGCACGAACGCGGTCTTGAGCTCCGGGTTGAGCAATTGTCCCACCACACCCACGGCGCGTGATGCATCAAGCACATGCACCACAGCTTCGTTATAGCCCGGTGCAATTTTTACCGAGGTATGAGCACGACTCGTCGTGGCCCCGCCAATCAGGAGGGGCAGGGTGAAGCCTTGCCGTTTCATCTCCTTCGCCACGTGCGCCATTTCGTCCAGTGATGGTGTGATCAATCCGCTCAAGCCGATGACATCGACGTTGTGCTCCTTCGCCGCCGCCAAAATTTTCTCCGACGACACCATCACACCGAGGTCGATCACCTCGTAGCTATTGCAACCGAGCACCACACCGACAATGTTTTTGCCGATGTCGTGGACGTCGCCCTTCACGGTTGCCATCAGGATTTTGCCGTTGGCCCGGGTAATGCCAGTCTTCTTTTTCTCCTCTTCCATGTAAGGCAGCAAATATGCCACGGCCTTTTTCATCACGCGCGCGCTCTTCACCACCTGCGGCAGGAACATCTTGCCTGACCCGAATAAATCGCCGACGACATTCATGCCGCTCATCAACGGTCCCTCGATGATCAATAGCGGCTTGCCATATTTCTGTCGCGCTTCCTCGGTGTCCTGGTCGATGAAATCAACAATGCCCTTCACCAAGGCATGGCTGAGTCGTTCTTCCACCGTTCCCTTGCGCCACTCATCCGCAACCACTTCCGTCTTACCTTTTTGCTTCACGGATTCAGCGAACTTAATCAACCGTTCCGTCGCATCCGGCTTCCGGTTCAACAGGACATCTTCCACGAGTTCGAGCAGGTCCTTCGGAATCTCTTCATAAACTTCCAGCATCCCGGCGTTCACGATGCCCATGTCCAACCCCGCCTTGATCGCGTGATACAAAAATGCCGAGTGCATCGCTTCGCGGACCGTATTGTTGCCGCGGAACGAGAATGAAATATTGCTGATGCCACCGCTCACCTTCGCGTGAGGCAGGTTCTGTTTGATCCAGCGGGTCGCCTCGATGAAATCGACCGCATAATTATTGTGCTCATCCATGCCCGTCGCCACGGTCAGGATGTTTGGGTCAAAAATAATGTCCTGCGGCGGGAACCCGACTTCCTTCGTCAGGATGTCATAACTCCGTTTGCAGACTTCAATCTTGCGAGCGAAATTGTCGGCCTGGCCCTTTTCGTCAAAAGCCATTACCACTACCGCGGCGCCGTAACGACGCACCAGTTTGGCGTGTTCCTTAAACTTCTCTTCGCCTTCCTTCAGGCTGATGGAGTTCACGACACCCTTGCCTTGGATGCACTTCAAGCCCGCCTCGATGACCGACCATTTGGAGCTGTCCACCATGATCGGCACGCGTGCAATGTCCGGTTCGGACGCAATCAAATTCAGAAAATGCGTCATGGCTTTCGCGCCATCGAGCATGCCTTCGTCCATGTTCACATCGATGACTTGCGCGCCGTTCACCACCTGCTGCTTGGCTACGCTCAATGCTTCCTCGTATTTTCCTTCAAGGATCAATTTTGAAAACTTGGGCGACCCGGTTACATTCGTCCGCTCGCCCACGTTCACAAAGTTTGTTTCCGGCCGCACGGTCAAAGCCTCAAGGCCGCTCAAACGCAAATAAGGTTCCACCGTCGGCACCACACGTGGTTTTAACCCGCGCACTGCTTCCGCGATCATCTTGATGTGCGGCGGGGTTGTGCCGCAGCAGCCACCGACCACATTTAACCAGCCGTTTGAGGCCCATTCCTTCAATTGCGGTGCCAATGATTCGGGCGTTTCTGGAAATCCAGTGGGGAGCAGGGGATTGGGCAACCCGGCATTCGGATACGCGCTCATATAAATCGGCGCGATGTTCGACAATTCCTCGATCAGCGCCCTCATCTCCTTTGGTCCGAGCGCGCAGTTCATTCCCACGCTCACGAGCGGCACGTGTGAAATCGAATTCCAAAATGCTTCCACCGTCTGGCCGGTGACACCGCGATTGCTGCCCGCCTGGATGAAAGTCACCGACGCCATGATCGGCAGTCGATAACCCAGGTCGTCATATAATCTTTCAATCGCAAAGAATGCCGCCTTGGAATTCAGCGTGTCAAAAATCGTTTCTACCAACAAAATATCTGCCCCACCATCAATTAAGCCTTTTGCCTGATCATAATAAGCCTGCACCAGCTCATCGTAAGTAGTCCCACGCGCGGCCGGATTATTTACATCCGTCGAAATGGACGATGTCCTCGTTGTCGGTCCCATCGCGCCGGCCACAAAGCAAACGCGTCCCGGTTGTGCCGCCATCACTTCCTCCGCCGCACGCCGCGCACATGCCGCTCCTGCCTTGGACAACTCGTATGCCAGATCCTCCATCTTATAATCTGCCAGCGAAATTGCCTGCGAAT
>NZ_ABOX02000072.1 GCF_000172555.1 Pedosphaera parvula Ellin514 | reverse complement strand
GCTAAACACAGACTCGCTCTCTAGAAATTTACCTCCCTTCCGTCCAAATTCCAAAATTCCCCGACCTTGTTCCAGCCACGGTTGAGAACTTCCCTCCTACAAACAACTTGTTTCCCGAGGCGACCATCGCGCCCACAAACCCATCGCTAATGCCCAGGTTCTTCCAACTGAAACCGTCCCATTCTTTCAGTCCTTCAACGAGTATCCCGTTCGCCGTCGTGAAGTATCCTCCCAAATAAATCTTCTGCCCTTTCAAAACAATCGACTCGATCGAATACCTGCCCTCGAACGGAACCGCTACCTGCTCCCAGGCATTGCCGTCCCACCGGAAAAGCTCAGACGTACCATTATAGTTCGTGCTGTAGCCAGCCACATAGATCGTATTTCCCTGCGCAGCCAGTGCATTGACATAAGCGATGCCAGGAATTTCACCAAAATCGGTGAATGTCTGCCCATCCCACTTCGCAACCGTGTAAACTTTGAGCGGTGTCACCGACAAGCGTGGTGTTATGGTTGGTGGCGGTGGTAGTGGTGTTGGTGGTATTGGTGGTATTGGTGGTGTAGACGGATTGCCGGGCCCGATGCCAATCACAGGCAAGGTGCGGGAGAATCTGCCTTTTGCCATATACAAATTGGTTCCGTCCACTGCCAGCAGCGGCCAGCCTAGATCGCTCCCCCCGGGCACAACAGTCCAATTCGTCCCGTCCCACGCATTCACGCCAGACCTAAAGTCACTGGAACTGAAACTCAGAGTTCCAGATACATATAGCTTCTTACCGTCCGAAACCATCGATGCAACATCCCCAGTTACTCCATCCACGGACGACCACTCCCTGTCATCCCAGCACGCCAGATTGGTCGCCCCCACATCCGGCATTTCGAATTGGCCACTGAGGTAGAGCTTGGAGCCAACCATGGCAACCTGGGGTGAATTAAAGGCAAACATCGCTCCGGCATAACCATACCCAAACCATGTGGCTCCATAGACGTTCCCATTATAGAAAGGCTTGCCCAGGCTCGACCACCTGGTTCCATCCCACTTCGCCACCCCGCTCACCGGCAGCGTCAAGGCCACATCGAAGTTCCCGGCGGCAAACACATTCGTCCCATCGGAAGCCAGCGATTGCACCATTCCGCCTATGCTGTTTCCTGTTCCTGCACCCAACGCGGAGTATTTTGCCCCGTCATACTGGACAATATTTCCGGCACTTACCCCACTCACCAAATCAAAGTAGCCGGCCAGGTAAACCCGATTGCCAACCGCCTTCACACCATAAAAACTCCCTGCAGTATTCACCCCGAGCGACGACCATTTTCCCTGCCTCAACCAGGCAACATTCGTTGCCGTCACGCCTCCGATGTGGTGAAAGCTGCCGGCCACCAGCAGGCCACCCATATATTCATCCATCCCGTTTACAGTCCCATCGATTGTGCCGGCACTCTGCCACTTCGTTCCATTCCACTTCGCGAAATTGGTGATCGCATTTCCATCCACCTGATTAAACTGGCCGAACGCATAGAGAGTCCCTTGGCAAAACGCCAGTCGTTCCACGTCGTTTAATATAATCTGTGGTTGTGGTTGCCCCCCACCCATTAGCTTAGTGGCAAAATCTCCCGCCCGCTCCCAATGCTGCCCATTCCACCGCGCCAAATTGTTCGCCTGAACCGAGCCCGCCTGCGTGAATTGACCACCCGCGTAAATATTCCGCCCATCCCCCACAATCGCCAGGACGGACCCATTACCTCCATAACCTGACACTCCTCCTTCCATCGAATGCCACGCCCGGCCATCCCATCTGGCAATCGAAGTGCTGGAAATACCGCCAATCTTCACGAAGCCTCCCGCTACATACAAGTTGCCGCCTTGAAAAAACAGCGAGGTGATTTGCGGCAGAAAGTTGGTATTCAACACACCCTGCGGATTAGCATTCAAACCATCCCACGTCATTCCATTCCATCGGGCAATGCCTTGAACGCTGACTCCGCCCGCTTTTGTAAAATTTCCTGCCACATAAAGACCCGTCCCGTCGAGCACCATCGAAGCCACTGGTCCATTGAGTCCTCCTCCAAACGGCATCCACGCTCTCCCATCCCACAATGCCAGGTTATGCGCCTCCACATTTCCCGCGTGCTCAAAAGCTCCGCCCACGAGCAGAAAATTCCCTACCGAAACCACAGCCGCTGCAGGGCCATCCAACCCCGGCGGCAAAGTAAAACGTGAATCCCACGAGCCTTTGGCTGATTCCACCATCCCACTTCCCGCTCCGATTAAAAACAGGATTACAATGACAGAACCCTTCGCAATAACCTGAAAACATTGGGGCAAACTTCTTGGCATTCCTGTTTGTAGTCAACTCTCCCATTTCTGCCAATAACAAACTCGCCACTCGCAAATCATTCTACTAACAAGGTAGTAAGACCATGGTTGCATTCCCCAAAATCTGATATCCCCTTACCGTCACCACGCATCCCTCATTTCCTCTCACTCCAAAATTAAACCTTCCTGCTGCCACGTCAGCTCCGATTCCGAATAGGCGCAACTTTACAACGGATTCCTGCAGTTTGTTTGACGGTTTCCTGCCACCCAATTTAGCGAATATTCGCTACAACTACTCTTGGACAAAGATCAAAAGTTTGCCTAGCCTCTGGCGGGTCTAAATTAAAATAGCACCCGGGCAGTCAGTGATGAGTAAACCAGAACATTTCGAGATTTTGGAAGATCATGCCGTTTTCCGGCCGACAGACTACTCGTCTTTGCACCACGTGGTGGAACAGGTGGCGGCAGTCATCGCTTACGCGCGGGAGAAAAAAATCCGCAAGCTTATGGTTGTATTGATCGGCCCGCATGGTTTTCCGTCGCCGACTATCGTGGAACGCTACTATCTCGTTCGTAAATGGGCAGAAACCGCCCGGGGCCATGTTCACGTTGCCGTCGTGGTCAAACCCAAGTTCATCGATGCCGACGGCTTCTCCGTTACCGTCGCCACCAACAACGGCTTCTCCGGCAATGTATTTCCCGCGGAACCAGAAGCCTTGGCCTGGCTTCAAAGCCTGGCCTGAAGCTCGAAGATTTTTGCAGGCGGATTTCCCAAACTATTTTGAGCAACGGTTCCATGGCACGGTCTTAACCCAGGAACTGAGTTTCCATGGTAGGGCCGGTCCTGAGTCGGATTGGCCTTTCATCTTGTCTGCTCGAACTTGCAAATAAGTTGAATTCGACGTATTCACATGGCAGGTATTGGACCATGCCAAAGCTTTCCGCCCTCAATCCACCGCAATACGACCCCAGTACCATCTTCGAGGTTTATCGCGGCATGTTTGGCTCTCAACTTCTTACCGCTGCCATCGCCCATTTCCGCGTGTTCGAACAATTCGAGTCCGGTCCGCTCTCCTTCGCAGCCCTGCGTGAAAAGCTCGGACTTGAACTCCGCCCCGCCACTGTTTTGGTCACGGGCTTGCGTGCTTTTGGCCTTTTGCTTCCCGCTGATGGCGTAGCTTTCACCCACGGACATGAAGGGTCGTTTATACCTTCCCCAATCGCTCTCGAACACCTGCGTGAATCCTCCTATTTTGATATCAGCGGTTATCTCGGCCTCGCCGCCCAGGATCCCGGCGTTCTCGCCATGGTCGAACGTCTCCGCACCAATCGGCCCGCTGGCTTGAAGCAGGATGAAGCAGGTGCCGCTTTCATTTTCCGCAAAGACCTGGCCTCCGCCATGGAGACAGAATCTGCCGCCCGCCATCTCACACTCTCCTTGGCGGGCCGCGCCAAAAATGTCGCCCCTTCCCTGGCGGCCACTGTTCCACTCTCTAACGCCCAACACCTGCTTGATATCGGCGGTGGTAGTGGCATTTACGCCATCGCCTGCCTCCAAAAAAATCCACATCTTCGCGCCACGGTGCTTGACCGTCCTGAAGTCCTGAAAGTTGCGGCTGAATTCGCCCAGGCTTACGGCGTCACCGACCGCCTCAACCTTCAACCGCATGACATGTGGAGCGATCCCTTCCCGGCTGCCGATGTTTACCTGCTCTCCAACATCCTTCACGATTGGGACATCCCCCAGTGTGAGCAACTCCTTCGCCGTTGCTCTGCCGCCATGCCCGCGGGAGCGCGCCTGCTCATCCACGATGTTTTCCTGAACGATTCCCTTGATGGCCCGCTGCCAGTCGCGCTTTATGGCACCCATCTTTTCATGCTCACCGAAGGCCGCGCCTACAGTGCCGCCGAATACCGAGCCATGCTCCAGGCCGCCAGCCTTAATGCAGGACCCGACATCATCCCCTCCCTGATTCATTGCGGTGTCCTCACGGCCTATAAGATTTCGTAATATGTGCCTTGCTTAATATGTTTAGAAAACAAAGGCGCGGATTTTTGAAAACAGTTGTAACCCGCTCATATGTTTTGGGTCACTTATATTGTTCAGACTAATAACGATCATTAGTAAGGCCTCATCTTGGGATGAGGCCAACTTTTCTTTAAAAAGAATGAACAAAATTCCCTACGTCTGGTCTTATCTATGTAGGTAGTTTTTTTCATGGGTTTGGCCAGTCCTGAGTGGGACTGGCCCTTTTCTTTTTAAAACCGCCTCCCTTTCCCTACCCAGCTTCACAAAATCCGAATACTGCCTTCCCTTTCCGCGTCAGAAATGCTCCGTAAACCGCTGGAATGGAATTGTGCCGGCCCAAAAAAGTATTGCCTTGCGCCTGCTATTATGCCCAACTCCGCGGGTACCAAATCAGGACTTTAAGCCGTATGAACTCAGAAAAAAGACTTAAATCATTTTCAAAGAAGACTCCGCTTTTGCTGTCCATTGCTCTCGCCGCTTCCTCAAGCCTGGCCCAGCAATCGAACACTGCTGCCACCGCCGAGATTTCCACCAACACGCCTACCCGTCTTCCCGTGGTGGTGGTCACCGCCCAAAAGGAACGCGAAGAGGTATTATCCATTCCCGTCAGCGTCACGCCGGTCACCCGGGAAACCATCCAGAATGCTGACATTCGCACGGTGCGCGAAGCCTCGATTTACGCCCCGAACACTTTCATCAATGAATTTAGCGCGCGTGCCGTCAGCAATCCCTTCTTCCGTGGCATCGGCGGCAGCCCGCAAAATCCCGCTGTTACCACATTCATTGACGGCGTTCCCCAGCTCAACAGCTACTCCGCCAACGTCGAGCTCGTCGATGTCGATCAGGTGGAATTCATCCGCGGACCTCAAGGCGCTCTCTTCGGTCGCAATACCGCAGGCGGTTTGATCAATATTACGAGTCGCAGGCCCACGGATCTTTGGACCGCTTACGCCGATGCCAACTATGGCAATTACAATTTCCGCGACGTTCGTGGCACCATCTCCGGCCCGCTCTTCCAGGATCAAGTTGGCCTCAGCCTCTCCGGCGGTTACTCCGCTCGCGACGGTTACACGGTCAATGATTTCACCGGCCATCGCCTCGATAGCCGCGAAGCTGGGTTCGGCAAAGGCCAATTGCTCTGGAAAATCAACGACCGTCTCGACCTCCGCCTGATCCTCTCCGGCGAACATGATCACGACGGCGACTACGCCTTGGGCGACCTCGGTTTCATCCGCGCTCATCCTCATCACGTGGATCGTGATTTCGAAGGTTTCAATCATCGCGACGTCATTTCCCCCACGCTCCTCGCCAACTATTATGGCGACAACTTTGACCTCTCCTCCATTTCCGGCGGAGTTTGGTGGAAAAACGAAGGTCTTACCGACCTCGATTACACCACCGTTCCTGGCAACACACGCGACAACGTGGAGGAAGAACATCAATTCACCCAGGAATTCCGCTTCTCCTCCCCCAAGGACCGGCCAATCCATCTGAACGATGTTCTGGACCTGGGCTGGCAGGGAGGCGTTTTTGCCTTCAGCGAAGATTACCAGCAGAGCGCAGCCAATAATACACTCATACCTAACCCTTTTCCCAGCCCTATCCCGACATTCATTCCGTTGACCCAAAATTCCTCTGCGGATTTGGATAACTGGGGTGTTGGGGTTTACGGCCAGGCCAAGCTCACCGCCTGGGAAAAACTCGACTTCACTGCTGGTCTGCGTTTCGATTACGAGGACAAGCACGCTGAACTTGGAAATTCGCTTAATCCCCCATTTGCGCCTCCGGGACGAGTTGTGGCCAGTGACAACTTCTCGCAATTCTCACCCCAGTTCAGCCTGGCCTATCATTTTACCACCAACCACATGGCCTACGCCTCCGTGGCTCGCGGCTTCAAGGCTGGCGGTTTCAACCCTCCGCCCACCGGCTTCGCTGCGCCTCCGGGAACTGTGGAATTCGGCACCGAACACAGTTGGAATTATGAAGTCGGCTACAAAGCCCAATACTTTGACGGCAAGGTCGAAACCACTGCTGCTCTTTACTACATTGATTGGCGCAATCTCCAACTCAATCAACCTATCGGCCTCTCCGGCCAATATTTCATTGGCAACGCTGGAGCAGCCGACAGCAAGGGCGTCGAGTTCTCTGCGCTCTATCATCCTTACAACTGGTGGGATCTCTTCGGTAGCGTCGGTTATAACAATGCTGAATTCCTGAGTGGCAGTCAAAACCTCGGCATGAATGTCGGGGGCAACAAACTTCCATATGCCCCCGAATATAATGCCAACGTCGGCACACAGATTTCCTGGGCTCCCTGCACTCGCGCCACTCTTTATGCCCGCGCCGAAGTCACTGTCTACGGCGACTTCAAATATGATGCCACCAACATCCAGGGCCAGTCAGCCTACAGCCTCGCCAACTTCCGTGCCGGTGTGCGCGGCAACCACTGGTTCGCTGAAGGTTGGGTGAACAATGCCTTCGACACCCATTATGTGCCGATCGCCATTCCTTACTCCACACCTTCCGGCTACATCGGTGAAAGCGGCGCCCCGGTCACGTTCGGCGGTCGCATCGGACTTACGTTCTAACCGAAATCAACATCTCAAACTTTTCATCGGCGCGATTCTCCCTGAATCGCGCCTTTTTACTTTTATGTGGTACAAAACTATTTCTCCGGCGTACAACAGATCTGCTTCAATCGTTTCACATCCGATCGTACCGCGCCTTCCCTTCCGACATATTCCAAAGTCACAGCCAGGATTTTCTCAAGCTCCCGCTCCTGTTTCTTGAGCCGGTAATGCATCCATTTGCCATCCCGCCTCGCTTCCACCAGGCCGGCCTTTTTTAAATAAGCCAGATGTCGTGAAATTTTGGGCTGATTCGTTTGCAACACTCCCTGGAAATGACACACACATACTTCTCCGCCCGCCATCATGTTCAACAAGCGAAGACGCGTCGGATCTGCCAGGGCAGCAAAGAATTTCACCAGGTTGCGCATGGGAAACATATACGTCTTGACGCATGCAAGGGCAAGCCCTACGGTGCATACGCATAAACGTATATGTTTAATCAGAAGCCATGCGCCCCCTTATGAGAAAGTGCTTTGCAGAATGTCTTGGCACGTTCGCGCTGGTCTTCGCCGGCACTGGAGCCATTGTGATTAACGATGTCACCAACGGCGGCATCACGCACGTTGGCATTGCCTTGACCTTCGGCCTTATCGTCCTCTCCATGATTTACGCCATCGGTGATATTTCCGGAGCGCATTTGAATCCTGCTGTGACCACTGCCTTCTGGCTGGCCCGGCGGTTCCCCGCTCAGATGGTCTTCCCCTACATTCTGAGCCAATGTTTAGGCGGCATCGCGGCCAGCGTTGCTTTGCGTTTCCTCTTCCCATCACACCCCAACCTCGGAGCCACCCTTCCAGCCGGTTCCGAAATGCAAAGTTTCGTCCTCGAGTTGATTCTCACCTTTCTGTTGATGTTCGTGATCCTGAACGTCTCAACCGGTGCCAGGGAAAAAGGCATTACCGCAGGAATTGCCGTGGGTGCGGTCATCGGCCTGGAAGCAATGTTTGCCGGAAAAATCTGCGGCGCCTCCATGAACCCGGCTCGCTCTCTTGCCCCGGCTCTGGTGTCCGGCCATTTCGAGCATCTTTGGCTCTATATCGTCGCGCCTGTTCTGGGAGCAGTGCTCGGCATTTTTGCTTTCCGTGCTTGCTGCGATTCGTCCCGTTCTTCATCCCCGGCTCAAATACCAGTCCCTTAATATGAAACTCTCCGAATTCAAAAGCATACTGTCTCTCCATCCAAACAAGCACATCCGCTTTCTCCTCCCAACGGGCAGCAAAATCCCGCCTCATGCCCATGTAACCGAGGTAGCTCGCATCGACAAACGCTTCATCGATTGTGGCGGCACCTTCCGCACTGAGTTTACCTGTCGACTTCAAACCTGGTTCGCGGACGACACGGATCATCGGCTCACTACCGGAAAGCTGCTCGGCATCCTGGAAAAGGCCGCGAGCTTCCTGGAAACGGAAAACCTCGAGGTCGATGTGGAACACGAAGCTCCGTTCATTTCTCAGTTTCCCATTGCCAGTGTTCAGGCGGACACCAATGTCCTTCTGCTCCAATTAGGCACGAAGCACACGGCTTGTCTCGCCGAAGATAAATGCCTACTTCCAAACCTTTCCAACCCATCCAGCCTGTTGCGACCCATTTCAAATGTAAGCCCCGTGAAATGCTGTTCATAAATCACGGCTCCAAATCCCGTTGACCCATGCCTGCCGAAAAACCAACCGTCTTGATTTTGTGTACTGGAAATTCCTGCCGCAGTCATCTTGCTGAAGGAATTCTCAAAGCCGTTGCCGGGGACTTCCTGGATGTGCAGAGCGCCGGGTCCAAGCCAGCGGGCTATGTCCATCCTCTCGCCATCAAAGTGATGGCGGAAATTGGCATTGATATTTCTCACCACCGCTCCAAGCCATTAACCGAGTTTCTTAACCAAAAAGTTACCACGGTCATCACTGTCTGTGGTAATGCCGATCAGGTTTGTCCCATTTTTCCCGGTCAGTTGAATCGTCATCACTGGCCATTTTACGATCCCGCACACGCTCAGGGCACCGAGGAGGAGAAGCTTCAGGTCTTCCGTCAGGTGCGCGACGAAATTAGGAAAGTCTTTGAAGCTTTTGCAGCGGGCTGGAAAGATTGTGAAAGTATGACATAATGGTCACTGTCGCAATTCAAGATGGCAACCGATTCGCAAACTTCAACGGGTGCCGTTCCAACGGAACGGTCAAAAACCGGGCTTTATAGCTGGGTCAACGTGGTGCTCGCTGCCCTGCTCATGCTCGCCACTCTTCCCGGTCGCACCCAGGGACTCGGCATGATCACCGAACCGCTACTGAAAGATCTCCACCTTGACCGCGTGGATTACGCCCAAATTAACCTGTGGGCCACTCTGCTTGGTGCCGCCTTTTGCCTGCCCACCGGTTATCTCGTCGATCGCTTCGGACTCCGCCTGGTTTCCGCCACCCTCACATTTTTGCTGGGCTTGGTTGTCTGGCAAATGAGTTCCCTGACTAGTGGTCTGGTTGCCTTGTTCATCCTGATTACCCTCACTCGTGCGTTCGGTCAAAGCGCTCTCTCAGTCGTCAGCATCACCGCTGTCGGCAAATCCTTCAGCAAAGGCCTCGGCCTCGCCATGGGTGTTTATTCATTTCTTTTAAGCATGTTTTTTGTGATTGCCTTCGGTTTGGTCGGATACTCCGTGACCAATCGCGGTTGGAGGACTGCCTGGCTTCAAATCGCCGTTGGCTTGCTGTTCGTCATCACCCCTCTGGCATTTCTTTTTCTCAAGGAACAATCGAAACTCGTTCAAAGTGCCACGGTCGAAACCAGCTCTGACTCTGACGTCTCCAATCCTTCCAGCAGCATGCGCCTGTCCGAGGCGCTTAAAACTCCAGCATTCTGGATTTTTGGCGGCGGCACGGCTCTCTTCGCTCTCGTCTCATCCGGCCTCGGTCTCTTTAACGAAGCCGTGCTTGCGGAACATGGCTTCGGCAAGCAGACCTATTTTAATTTCCTCATGGCCACCACATTCATTGCCCTCCTCGGACAACTGATTTGCGGCTGGCTCACTTTGCATTGGCCATTGCGTCGCCTGATGGGCGTCGGCCTCGGATTATACGCGCTCGCTCTTGGCCTGTTACCGTTCATAAAAACCACCACTCAGCTCTGGACTTTCGCCGTCCTCATCGGCGGAGCAGGCGGCTTTATCACCGTGATGTTCTTTGCCGTCTGGAGCCATGCCTTCGGTCGCGCTCATCTCGGACGAATCCAGGGTGTCGCCCAAATCCTGACTGTCCTCGCTTCCGCATCCGGTCCGCTTCTTTTCGCCAAATGCGCGGAGCATTATCACTCCTACAATCCGGTGCTTTTCATATTAACCCCAGGCGTCTTGCTGCTGGCCATCGCTTCATGGAAAGTTTCCCTCCCAAAACTCGCACCCACCCACGACGAAAGCTTGCTGATCAAGCCTGCTGTCTAATGAACTGAATCTCCGTCACCGCTTCAGATTAGGCCGTTTTCTTATCAGTGTTTATTAGTCCCAATTCGTGGTTTAACCACCCAACTTTCGCTTCCAATCAGTGCTTGATTAATCACCGCGCTCTGATAGTACCTATCTCAGGATGACCAACAATCAGACACGCAATTTCTTCGCAGTTAAATTCCTGCGCATAACCCAGGGGCTTTATGCCTTAATCGGCCTGCTCGCCCTGAACAGCACAGCGCTGGCACAAATCGAACCTGCAGCGCCTGGCTCAATCGAGTATTCGCTGACCAGCAGCAATTACACCTGGGTCCAAACCTCTGACACCATTACCAACGGAAGTTACGTCATCGACCTGCTGACTGATCGATTGAACCAGCCCGCGGGGCGAGGCGCGATCGGCATCGTCTTATACACGGCCTGGAATCCAGGCTACAACCAAATGGGGGCTATGGTGGACTTTGGACATGGCTACTCTGCCGGCATCGTGTTCTCGGAACTCAGCGCAGTCCACGTCGTCCCCGTAGCGCCGGGACAAATCGAACCTGCAGCTCCTGGCTCAATCGAGTATTCGCTGAGCAGCAGTAATTACACCTGGTTCCAAGTCCCTGGCACCATTACCAACGGAACTTATGTCGTCGACCTGCTGACTAATCGATTGAACCAGCCCGCCGGGCGAGGCGCGATCGGCATAGTCTCATACACGGCTTGGGATGCAGACTACAACCAAATGGCGGCTATGGTGGACTTTGGGCGTGGCTACTCTGCCGGCATCGTGTTCTCGGAGCTCAGCGCAATCGACGTCGTCCCCGTAGGACAAATCGAACCTGCAGCTCCTGGCTCAATCGAGTATTCGCTGACCAGCAGCAATTACACCTGGGTCCAGACCTCTGACACCATTACCAACGGAAGTTATGTCATCGACCTGCTGACTGACCGATTGAACCAGCCCGCCGGGCGGGGCGCGATCGGCATAGTCTCATACACGGCCTGGGATGCAGACTACAACCAAATGGCGGCTATGGTGGACTTTGGGCGTGGCTACTCTGCCGGCATCGTGTTCTCGGAACTCAGCGCAATCCACGTCGTCCCCGTAGCGCCGGGACAAATCGAACCTGCAGCTCCTGGCTCAATCGAGTATTCGCTGAGCAGCAGTAATTACACCTGGTTCCAAGTCCCTGGCACCATTACCAACGGAACTTATGTCGTCGACCTGCTGACTAATCGATTGAACCAGCCCGCCGGGCGAGGCGCGATCGGCATAGTCTCATACACGGCCTGGGATGCAGACTACAACCAAATGGCGGCTATGGTGGACTTTGGGCGTGGCTACTCTGCCGGCATCGTGTTCTCGGAGCTCAGCGCAATCGACGTCGTCCCTGTAGGACAAATCGAACCTGCAGCGCCTGGCTCAATTGAGTATTCGCTGACCAGCAGCAATTACACTTGGGTCCAGACCTCTGACACCATTACCAACGGAAGTTACGTCATCGACCTGCTGACTGACCGGCTGAACCAGCCCGCCGGGCGAGGCGCGATCGGCATCGTCTTATACACGGCCTGGGATGCAGACTACAACCAAATGGCGGCTATGGTGGACTTTGGGCGTGGCTACTCTGCCGGCATCGTGTTCTCGGAGCTCAGCGCAGTCCACGTCGTCCCCGTCGCTTTTTCCCAATCAATTTCGCTGAATGAAGATACAAGCAAGGCCTTCTCGTTGGAGGCTTCAGATGTGGAAGGGGATGTCATGACTTACTCGGTCGGTTCCCCATCCCATGGGGTTTTGAGCGGCACAGCACCAAACCTCGTTTACCAACCAGACAAAAATTATTTTGGTTCGGATAGCTTCACTTTCTCTGTGAACGACGGAAAATCGGAATCTGCGGTTGCCACGGTCAACATCACCATTCTCCCGGTGAATGATCCACCTGTGGCGAAGATCGTCATTTCGCCTGCAGGCTTTTTCCTTGGCTCCGCCAATCGATTGATTATCGCCCCTAATGGCGCCGGTATCAGCCTCCAGCTCGATGGCTCCCAGTCTCGCGATGTTGACAATGATCCTCTGACGTACAGCTGGAAGGATGGAAATAGCGCCATTGCAACCAACGCCGTCGTAACAAAAACTTTCAAGGCGGGTGTGCACACATTTACACTCCAGGTCAACGACGGAAAAGCCGTTGGCACTGCTTCAGAAACCGTTCAAATTGTCACTCTTCAAAATGCGTTAGGCATGCTGCGGGTCTGGCTGCACGACCAGAAGAAGAATCCAGGAAGTGACCAGCGAGAATTGATTGCAGCACTCAGCTCTGCAATTGATTCTGTAAACCAGGGAAATATTGCCAAAGGCAGTTACCATTTGGCTGACTTCCAGGCGAAAGCAAGGACCAGGCTTCAACCGATCAATCCAAGCGCCGCCACCAAGTTGCTGCTTGCCACCCAGGAGATTATTAACGCCATGCAAAAGCCTGGACAACTTTCGTCGCAGTCCCCTCAGCCAAAACCCTAAGCGAATAAGTAAAATAGTCGCGCAATAAACAACCCGTCATTGTTTTCCAGTGACGGGTTGAATCAACCAGTTCGACTATCTCTGCTGATTACGGACTCACCACCCGGAATACTTTCACAGATGCGGTAATTGGATGGGTAACAGAGGTCGAGGCCCCGGCCGCAGTAATCGATCCGCGTTGATCTGCGGTTGAACTATTCTTATCGCCTCTTCGTTAATTTCAACAATCGCTCTCCGGCCGCTCTCAATGTTTCCTCCTGTTTCGCGAAATGGAAACGAATGAGATGGTTCACCGGCTCGCGAAAAAAGCTGGAACCCGGCACGCCTGTTACTCCGATCTCCCGCGTCATCCATTCGGCGGCTTCAGTGTCCCGTGCAAAACCCAGCGACGAAATATCCACCAGCACGTAATACGCCCCTTGCGGCTCTGTGTATGGCAACCCAGTTTTTGCAATGTAATCCAAAAACAAATCCCGCTTCAGCGAATATTCCTTCAACAATCCTTCGTAGTAGGAATCAGGAAACTCCAGCCCAACCACCGCCGCTTCCTGCAACGGAGCAGCGGCTCCAACGGTCAAAAAGTCATGCACCTTGCGCGCCTGTGCTATCACCTCCGCACTGGCCATCACATATCCCAATCGCCATCCAGTAATGGAATAGGTCTTGGAAAGTGAATTGCACGTAATCGTGCGCTCAAACATCCCCGGCAGAGTCGCGAACGAAACATGCTTGTGCGGTGCATAAACAATATGCTCGTACACTTCGTCGGTAATCACGAAGGTATCGTGCTTCTCCGCCAACGTCGCGATCTCCATCAACTCCTCACGCGTAAACACCTTCCCAGACGGATTGGAGGGATTGCAGATGATAATCGCCTTGGGCTTCTGCTCGAAGGCCTTCCTCAACGCCTCGGAATCATATTTAAATTCCGGCGGCGACAGTGGCACAAAAATCGGCTCCGCTCCCGATAGAATCGCGTCCGCCGCGTAGTTCTCGTAAAACGGCGAAAACACGATGACTTTATCTCCCGGATTACACGCCGTCATCATCGCCACCATCATGGCTTCCGTGCTGCCGCAGGTGACGACAAGATGTTTGTCCGGGTCTACAGGCAGTCCGCTGAACCGAGTTATCTTCTTTGCCAGCGCCTGTCTAAATCGCGGTGCCCCCCAGGTCACCGCATACTGATGGTTCATTCCATCCGCTGCCCGATGTAATGCCGCCAGCAATTCCTGCGGTGGATTAAAATCGGGAAAACCCTGCGCCAGATTGATGGATCCGTACTGATTCGCGAGACGCGTCATCCCGCGAATCACGGATTCAGAAAAACTTTTGAGACGGGTGGCTGGATGGGGCATGGCTTAAAACAATGATTGGATCTGCAGACTCATGTGCCAATGATAGCTTTGCATCTCGATTTGCGTCAATTTGGGCTCTCTGTTCATTCGATCTCCACTTTGATCCCGGAAATGCTGCCTTCGAATTTGCTGTTTGTTCCGTAATCTGCAACCGGGTGGCCGTCATCGAAACCCACGCAGAAATTTTCTGCTGGCTGTTTCGGAATCAATCCAGCCGCTTTGCCCGCAGCCACAGTTTTACCATTCACCGCAAGGATCATCTTCCCATCAGGAGCAAGCTTTCCTTCAACATGGAATTTTCCTTCTGGTGCATTGGATGCTGAAATGCTGTTCAAAACCCCGTCCGCTCGCACCGCAAAAGCAGGCTTGCCATCCATCAAATAAATCGCGTAACCAACGGCGCTCCCACCTTGCGCCACGATCACTCCACCCTTTGATTTTGATTCGACCTCACAACTCACGCGAAACGATTTTTTGGCAATCCTGGGGGCTTCATCCTTTCCAATGGCATCACCAACCTTCAGCTCCGAAAGTGTCCGGGGCTTCGCCGACTCCTCGGGCGCTTCTCCAGGCAGCCACAGGCCCAGCGGTTTGGCAACGCGCCCGGGAGGGCGAACGCCGGGACCGTTCTTTTTGCTCACCCCGAGGTCAGCCTCCATTGCTTCCACGTATCCCAACAAGCGTTTCATTTCATCCGGATGTTCTGCCACGACATCCGTTTTCTCCCCAATATCTTCATCCAGGTTATACAACCTCGGAGCGAACGGCTTTCCACCCTCCACCGCATTTTCTGAAAACTTCCCCATCCCTTCATATTGAGGAACAATGGCCAGTTTCCATGGACCTGACCGCACAGCCTGCAGCGCTGTTCCGGCAAAATAATAATGCGCTTCGCGTTGCGCCTCCTTTGTCTGCCCCAGCAACAGGTTTGATATGTCCCTCCCGTCGATCTTTTTATCCTTGGGCAACGTGCCACCCGCGAGTTTCACGAAAGTAGGTAGCAAATCAATATTCCCCGCCACGGTATCACAAACGCTTTGCGCTGGCACCTTCCCGGGCCACCAGGCAAGCGTTGGTTCACGCATGCCACCCTCAAAGGTTCCGCCTTTGCCACCGCGCAACGGTCCCGCTGTCCCGCCATTGGTCTTTTGCGCCAGCCAGGGGCCATTATCGCTGCTGAATAAAACCAATGTATTCTCGCTTAATCCCAATTCCCGCAACGTGTCCAACACTTTCCCCACGCTCCAATCCACTTCTTCCACCCAATCTCCATATAATCCGTTTCGTGATTTGCCTCGAAAATTGTGCCCGGGATGTATCGGCGCGTGCACCGCTGTGTGCGCAAGGTAGAGAAAGAAAGGCTGCTTGTCATTCGCGCGGATAAATTTCACAGCCTCATCGGTATACCGCTCAGTCAACCTATCCTGATCGGCTGGCTTGACCACTTCGATTACCTGTTCATCTCGCACCAACGGCAGCGGTGGACGGGCCCCTCTTTTCGCCGGTTGATCTTTTCCGGGCTCTTCTCCACCCATGTCGTTGGAATAAGGCAAACCAAGATAATGATCAAAGCCATGTCTGGTGGGCAGATTCTCCGGGGCATCTCCCACGTGCCATTTCCCAATGGCCATCGTCGCATAACCCTGCCTTTTGAGAAGTTTTGCCACCGTTTGTTCGTTCGTATTCAGACCGACTTCGCTTCTGGGAGAAAGCACCTTCGGCAACGAAACCCGTTTGGCGTAACAACCGGTAAGAATTTGGGCGCGCGACGGCGTACACAATGGAGCGGCGTAAAAGCTGGTGAGCTTCATGCCCTCTTTCGCCATGCGATCCAGGTTGGGCGTACGATTCAGAGTTGAACCAAACGGTCCAATATCGCCGTATCCCATGTCATCGGCTAAAATAAAAATGATGTTCGGTTTCTGCGACGTGGCCGCATGAGCCATCCCCATCGAAAATAGCACTACGAAAAACCATAAACAGGTGCGCATAAGCTTTGCCTGTACATCTTCACACAAATTTCCTCAACTTTAAAAAGAGCTTTTCCATCAATGACCACCAAAATGCCTGCAATTTGCCTGGAATTCGCCATTTAAACGCACAAAAAACCCGGCAGCGCTTGGGCACTGCCGGGCCAATATCGTAAACTCGCAGACAGAATTATTCCGCCACGCACTGCTCGAATCCTTCGCGGATCTTCTTTTCATCAAGCTCTCTTCCAATAAATACCAACTGGCTCTTCTTTTTCTCGCCCGGATTCCAAAATCGATCCGGTGCGGAATCCAGCATCATCTGTACTCCCTGGAACACCACTCGCTTGGGCATGCCTTTGATACTAAGCACTCCTTTGCTCCGGTAGATGTCTGCACCGAGGGAATTCAACAATTCACCCAGCCACTTCTCCAACTTCTTCAAATCCAACGGCCGCTCCTCTTCGATGTAAAAGGATTTTACCAATTCATCATGGTGATGATGGACATGCCCCTCATGGTTGTGGTCGTGATCATGGTCGCAATGCTCATCACATTTATGATCATGGTCGTGCTTATGATCATGATCGCAATCTTCTCCACATTCATGGTCGTGGTGGTGATGTTCCTGTTTGAGCTCAGGCATGGGGGCGCTCAGTTCACGGGCTTTCAGGTTCAGTATCTTGCCCACCTCGATCTCCGATTTTACCGTGCGATGAATCTTTGCCAGCGGATTCATGCTCTTGATTCGCCCTTCAACCTTGGCCAGTTCCTCCGGCGTCACCAGGTCAGTCTTATTAAGCAAGATCACGTCCGCGAAGGCAATCTGTGCCCGCGGTTCCGGCCCGTCATTCAGCTCTTTCTCCAGATGCCGTGCATCGACCACTGTTACGATGCCATCCAACCGCATCTGCTCGGCCAGTTCGGAAGCCATGAAGGTATGTGCTACCGGACTCGGATCAGCCAAGCCGGTGGTTTCGATGATCACATAGTCGAACCGCTTGCGTTTCTTGATCAACAAATCGTTCAAACTGCGAATCAAATCACCCCGCACCCGGCAACAAAGGCAGCCATTGTTCAATTCCAGAATTTCTTCATCCGCACCCACCACCAATTGATTATCGATGCTGACCGCTCCAAATTCATTGATGATTATGGCGCATTTATACCCGTGCTTCTGCGTCAGGAGATAATTAAGCAACGTGGTCTTACCCGCGCCCAGATAGCCGGTCAACACTGTTACAGGAACTGCTTCTTTCTGTTTCATTCGGCATATACTCTGCCAAATTTTAGGCAAAGCACAAATGGCAATCTATCGGTGACTGGGTCTGGCGAATACCTATTTGACTTTGTAACCTGCCTTTTCCTCGGCTATCTTCAGTTTATGGCATTGGTTCGCATCCTGATCGATGGCTACAGCCTTCTGCACAGCTGGCCCGAATTGGCGCCCGGCAAGCCGCGTTATTCCCAAACCGCCCGCGAGGAACTTCTGCATCAACTTACTCTCTATCGGGATGCCGTGGGCACACCCATCACGGTTGTTTTTGATGGTGCCAATGCCGACATTAAACTTTCCTCGGTCGAATCCACCCCCGAACTGGAAATCCTTTTTTCACGCGCCGGACAGACCGCCGATCAAATCATCGAACGCGCCGCCCACCGCCTCAGTGCGTATGGAGAAGTCCTTGTCATCACCGACGACCATGCGGAACGGGATACCGTGTTCTCAGTCGGCGGCATGAGCGCCAGCTGTCTCAGCTTCATTCAGATGGTGGCGAGCGCCCTCTCCGAACAGCAGGACGACATCAAGCATTACAACCGCTCCGAACGCAATCGCTTCAATCGGAACCGATAATGCGAGATTTTACGAATAACTAAATTGATTCCTGACTTCGTGGTGTTGTGATTTCCTTTGCGCCTCGACTTCCACGCTCAGCCCGGCTAATCTCTGCTATTCCCTCAGGGAAAGAGCACCATTAAGGGAATGTAATTTGTATATTTTAATCTGCCACTGCCCATGCGACTGAAAACCAACCCTCATTTAAGCGAGAAAATGCGTTTCTCCAGAACCGACGGTTTCCGACTGTTTTGTATTTTGTTGGCAGCCTGCCTCTTTGCACCGAACCTCCTCGCCCAAAAATGGAACGCGGCCAACGCCACGCCAGCATCGCACTCCGATGACAAAGGCGCCTCTGTCCCAACTTCCTCATCTCCACGGCCACGGGCAAACTCGAACCGTTTCCTTTTGGCTGTCGACGCCGCAGCTCCCATGAAAAAGCAGGCACCGGTAGTTGAGGAAGCTATCAATCAGATTCTCCTTTCTCGCGCCAGCGGACAACTCTATCGAGGTGATACACTGGGCGTCTGGACATTTGATACGGAACTTCACACTGGTAGCTTTCCGCTCCAGGTATGGACTCCGGAGGACGAAAAAGCTATCGCGACCCATGTGACCGAGTTTCTGAAAAAACAACGCTACGGAAAACAAAGCCGTTTCGATGCGCTGCTGCCCTCCGTTGAGGAATTGGTCAAACAATCAGACATCATCACCATCATCATTATTTCCGATGGCCAGAACCAGATGCAAGGCACTCCTTTTGATCGTGAAATAAACAAATCGTATCAGCAAATTCTCCGTGAAATGGGTAATGAGCAGATGCCCATCGTCACCGTTCTGCAGGCTCAGGGTGGAAAATTCATCAAATACAATACTACCGCCCTTCCCTGGCCGGTGATCATTCCAGAATTACCCATACCGCTGAAAGACGAGTCAACTTCTCCAGCCAGTCCGGCTGCAAATGTCGCGAAAGCCAAACCCACTGCCCAACCGCTGATTGTAACGGGACCAAAAGCAACTCAACCCGTTTCAGCCAATCCTGCCACCGTTCCCATCCCGCAGCCTAACGTTAAATCCGAAGCGCAAGTGGTTTCGTCAACTCCAGCACCCTCACCTGCAGAAAAGGCCACAGTACCAGCAATGGTTCAAACGCCTCCTGTGATAACATCACCGCCGCCAACTCCGCCACAGCTCCCGGTGCAAGTTCTCCCTCGGCGTTTGACCAGTGGTTCGCAACCCGAGGCTGTTCCAAAGGCAGAGATTTCGCCTGCATCAGCCACGCCTGCAGTAGTTCAAAAAACTTCAACGCCTCCAGCTACGGAGCCTCCACGAACAGACGCTGCGGTCTCGGCTGAGAACAAGTCATCGGTTGTAAACGCCGGCACCAGGGAGGTTCAACCCGAAACAACAAAGCTTGAATCCTCCGCCGCTCCCGCCGTCCCATTGGCTGTTGTTGCAAACTCACCTGCCCCCGCCCGCTCCAAAACACTCTTGATCGCCGCGGCCACGTTGCTGGTGATAGCCATTGGACTGACTATTCTCATGATTCGCCGGTCCCGCACCGCCTCCGGGCCCAGCCTGATCACGCGTTCGATGGATTTGAGAAAGTAGATCAGGTTCAACTCACTCGCAGCCATACTGTTTTCAGGTAGGCCGGCTCTTCCCTGCTCACCGGGAAATCTGGCGGTTGAGGCACATAATGCTGTTGTAATATTTTCCGCCTGGTTGCCAGAACCGCGGCACTCACCATCTCCAGGAATTTCTCCGGCTCCAACCGCGCTGCATTGGTGGAGGCCAGCAACACTCCCTGTGACTTGAGAATGGGCAACGCCGCGCTCACCAATTCTCCGTAATCCTTTTCAGCCTGAAATGCTCCATGCTCCTTCGATTGCGAGAAGGTCGGTGGATCGAGAACGATGAGGTCGTAAGCCCGCCCTTTCTTTCCCAGTCGTTTCATCCAGTCGAAGGTATCGCCGTAAATGAAATCGTGCTGTGTCGGATCAATCTGGTTGAGCTCAAAATTCCTCTTACCCCATTCCAAATACTTTTTGGAAAGATCCAGACTGGTTACCTTCGCTCCCACTTTGGCAGCACAAACGGAGAAGCCGCAGGTATAGGCAAAAGTATTCAGGACCTCTTTGCGTTCAGCCCCGTTCGGAAACAATGGAAATCCAGCCGCAATATGGTTCGCTACGATGCGACGGCGATTATCACGCTGATCCAGAAACAGCCCCACCGAGTAACCTTCATTAAAACTGAGTTCATATCGAAGCCCATTCTCCTGCATCGTGAAAACATCCGGCACTGCGTCACCCAATACGAGTTGCGGTGAAGCCTGCTGCACGTTCGTTCGCCTCACCTGCTTGTTAAGTATCTTATGAAATACCCCACGCGCGCTATACAGGTTCATCAACCGCTGCAATTCCGCCTTTTGTTCAGCGCTCACAGGTTGCTCACTCTGGGACAATAAAAAATCGCCAAGCCGCTCCACATACCATCCAGCCCAGCCATCCGATGCTCCATGAATCAATCGCCAGGCATTGGTTTCCTTTTGGTCCACCACCGCCTCCCGCAATACCAACCGCGCGTTCTCTTGGAAATTCGGCTCAGCTCTGAATGTCATTTCCGCATTCGTGCCTGGGTGTTTGAGCTTCAGTTCGGCCGCATGCAGGCATACGCGCGAAGCCTTTGTCCCACCATAAAGAGCATCTCCCAGAATGGGAAAACCCTGTTCTGCCGCATGCACACGAATCTGATGCGTGCGACCGGTGATCGGTTCGGCTTCCACCAGCGTGCCTCCCTCTGCCTTTGTGATCACCTCGAAATGCGTCTCCGCCTTTTCACCCCCGGCATGCACCGGACGGCTCAAATACTTTTCACCCACTCGCACCAGACAGGAAACCATCGTGGAGGTTTGGGATGAAACAACTTTATCGGTCAGCAACAAATACTTTTTTCGAATCGAATGATTCGTGAACTGTTCCGTCAATGAACGATTTGCCACCGTGGTTTTCCCAAACACCATTACCCCCGAAGTCTCCTTGTCCAGTCGATGCACAATCGCGAGCGATGCCCAACGCGGCTCCCGGTGTTTTAACCATTCATATATTCCCTCACCCGCATACGGGCTTGGAGCATGCGTATTCATCCCCGCTGGTTTGTTCACCACCAGCAGATGCTCATCTTCGAACAGAATCAATCTGCCCGCTTCTTCACCTGATGAATCCACATAAGCCACTCCTACAACATTTCAGATTCCGCTAAAAATGCCCATAGCTTTATTAGTGGGCCTACGCGCGTAGCCTTGGCACTCAACCTGCTCTTTCACCCGCCTATGTCATTAAAGCGAATGGGGAAGATATGCCTTTTAGTCATAACAGGGTTGTTCGTGCTGGTGACTGCCAAAATCAGTTCGGCCGCCAACATTACCTGGACCAATACCGTGGGCGGCTCATGGAGCGACGCTATGAATTGGGATCTGAACCGGACTCCCATTCCCGGCGATGACGTTTTTATTAACGTGGATGGCACCTATGCCATCACTGTGGACAACTCATTTGATGCTAATGCACAAAACGTGACAATAGGTGCTATAAATGGGACGCAATCGCTGATTTTGACCAACAACTCGGCGGGTTTTGTTATTCAGGGAGATTTGACTGTTCAGACAAATGGTGTGTGTGTAGTCGGTCGTCAAATTGGCTATAACCAAATGGTGGTGAATGGCAAACTCTTCTGGCTCTCGGGAACGCTCGGCGGGCCGCTCGATGTCCAATCAAACGGAAGTCTGACCATCACGGGTGGAACTGCCAAAGCAATGCAGTTTAACATTACGAATCAAGGCACCATCACTTGGGCCGAGCCAAACCCCATCACAGGCAACTTCAGCTCCGCCATTATTAACCAGGGGCTTTTCATTCTTCAAACCAACTTGACGCTGGGTTTTGGAGCAGACTTTGGCAATTCCGGGACCATTCTGCAACCTGCTGGCACAACCAACTTCTTGCAAAACTATGCTGCTTTTTTCACTAACAGCGGAACCATACATGTAGAAACTAATGCCTTGCTCACATTGGGCGCCGCAGGGTTCCAAACATATTTGACGGATGGAACAGTCATTTCGGGCCCCGGACTTTTGCGCCTTGATAACATATCCGGCACCTCGGCCCTAACCGCCAGCGGCAACATTACGGTTGATGGTACCTTTGAATTATTTAATGGCATCCTGCGCGGCACTCAAACGTGGACTGGCCCAGGGACTTTTAACTGGACTGGCGGAACCATGGGCGAGGTGGGAACCACCACCATCGGCACCAACTTCAACTTTAACATCTCAGGCTTCAATCAAAAGTTCATGGAAGGCCACACGCTGGACAACCGGGGAACGGTGAACTGGACCTCGGCTTATATCACCTCACAGAATAGTCCGGGCACCTTCATCAATGACAGCCTCCTGGTTCTCTTCCAATATGGCTCCCTGGGCGCCTCCGGTTCGGGCAGTGGCTCCGTTTTCCAAAACAATGGCACCCTGCTCTGCCCAGCCAGCCAGGGCACAGTGAGCTTCTACTCCAACTGGAGCTTTACCAACAGTGGAACTTTAACCGTGCAATCCAACTCGGTGCTCGATCTCCAGCACGATTACGCTGGTTCCCTGAACTTCGCGGACGGAGCCCTCCTCAATGGACCCGGCAAGACCCGCCTGGCCTCTAGTGACCTTACCGCCAGCGGCATTATCACCGTGGATGGCACCTTTGAACTGGCCGGCCAGCAGCAGAATTCCACCGGCACCCTCAGGGGCACCCAAACCTGGACCGGTGCCGGCAACTTCAACTGGACGGGCGGTGGAATGGCAGGAGTGGGAACCACCACCATCGGCACCAACTTCAACCTTAACATCTCAGGCAACAGCCAAAAGTCCCTGGAAGGCCACACGCTGGATAACCGTGGAATGGTAAACTGGACCTCGGCTTATATCACGTCACAGTATAATCCGGGCACCTTCATCAATGACAGCCTCCTGGTTCTCTTCCAATATGGCTCCCTGGGCGCCTCCGGTTCGGGCAGTGGCTCCGTTTTCCAAAACAACGGCACCCTGCTCTGCCCGGCGGGCCAGGGCACAGTGAGCTTCTTCTCCAATTGGAGCTTTACCAACAGTGGAACTCTAACCGTGCAATCCAACTCGGTGCTCGATCTCCAGCACGATTACGCTGGTTCCCTGAACTTCGCGGACGGAGCCCTCCTCAATGGACCCGGCAAGACCCGCCTGGCCTCTAGTGACCTTACCGCCAGCGGCATTATCACCGTGGATGGCACCTTTGAATTATACAATGGCATCCTGCGCGGCACTCAAACGTGGACTGGCCCGGGGATTTTTAACTGGACTGGCGGAACCATGGGCGAGGTGGGAACCACCACCGTCGGCACCAACTTCAACCTTAACATCTCCGGCTCCGCTCAAAAGTCTTTGGAAGGCCACACGCTGGACAACCGGGGAACGGTGAACTGGACCTCGGCTTATATCACGTCACAGTATAATCCGGGCACCTTCATCAATGACAGCCTCCTGGTTCTCTTCCAATATGGCTCCCTGGGCGCCTCCGGTTCGGGCAGTGGCTCCGTTTTCCAAAACAACGGCACCCTGCTCTGCCCAGCCAGCCAGGGCACAGTGAGCTTCTTCTCCAATTGGAGCTTTACCAACAGTGGAACTCTAACCGTGCAATCCAACTCGGTGCTCGATCTCCAGCACGATTACGCTGGTTCCCTGAACTTCGCGGACGGAGCCCTCCTCAATGGACCCGGCAAGACCCGCC
>NZ_ABOX02000071.1 GCF_000172555.1 Pedosphaera parvula Ellin514 | reverse complement strand
ACCCCGGTTTGGCAGCCACTTTATTAGCCCTATTTCTATATCATTGTTTCGTGGTTTGCGTGAGTGTCAGAGATTTGTTCCGCGTGCGCCTGCTGCCGTATTTTGAGCGGCGACTGGGGGGCGCGGACACCTGGATGCATGGTGAGAAATTACTTTGGCATTCGCGGTTGCTGGATGAGACCGCGATAAAACATGGAGTTCGTCCGCTCTCCGATTTCACATCTGGTGATGACATGATTCACGGAGAAGTGCTCGAATGGTTTGTGGCAGACGACGCTCTGCGAACGGTCAATTACTTACTCGAAACAAGTGGAGTGACCAATTTTCCTGACGGCGTCATTTCAGATCTTGGGAAACTGCAACATGCATTGAAGGATGCTCATTCAAAAGATGTGCGGTTTTGTCTTCTGTTGCGCGAAGGTTCGTCAGCAAGCGGCGCAGAGATGGACCAGCGGCAAGGGAGTTTCTTTTGAATTGGGTATTTCCATGCCGGTGAAGCAGGGAATGTAAAATTGAGACATGAAGCGGCGCGGCAAGATCATACTTTTTCTCCTACTGGGAGTGGCTATTATTTCATCCTTGATCGCGTGGCGGATGAGGGAGCCGCGTTACCAGGGGCGGACGCTGACGAGTTGGTTGAAGCAATGTGATGATACTGCAACGGATGATGCAACGGATGAAAAACGACCACTGACCGAGGCGCAATTGGCCATCCGTGCGATTGGGGCGGAGAAGGTGTTGCCTTATTCAATGAGGATGATTCGGGCTCAGGACGGTCCGATGAAGTCTTGGATGATTACGCAGAGTGAAAAATTGGAGGGGTTCGACTTTAAATTCAAAAGAGCTGAGGACATTCAGCGTTTGGGAATAGCGGGATTTTATGGTTTGGGAACCAATGCCGCGCCTGCGGTTCCGGAATTAGCACGTTTGTTGAATGATACCAATCATGCATTCATCGCCGTTGCATGCCTTATCTTCATTGGGGAACCAGCTCAGAAGTCGGTCTGCCAGGCTTTGACGAATAGCGATTTGCATGTCCGGCAATTGAGCGTACTGCAGTTGGATCGGGTGATAGGAGATGCCGAGATTTACCTAAGGCAGATCAAGGGATGTCTGAATGATCCAGCTGAGGAAGTGCGATTTGCCGCTGTCAGGGGCATTGGTGCTCACACCAATGCTTCGGGTTCAGCGATTCCGCTGTTACTTACGGCATTGGAGGACAGCTCGTCTACTGTTTCCGCACTTGCGGTGGAGTTCCTAGGAGACTTTGGCACGAATGAGCTGCGGGCTTTTGGAGCACTTACCGATGTTGCGGAAAACGGGAAGCCTAATACCGCAAGGGTGGCTTTGAGAACCTTGGTTAAGATTGCGCCGAGGGAGGCGTTGCCGATGGTGCTGGAACGTCTCCGTTCGGATGATCCCGGCAGGCGGCGGCAGTCGTTGCTGTTGCTGTGCAAATATCCGTTGAAAGCGCCTGAGATTCAGGCAGCGATTAAAGGGGCGACGGCAGATACAGATTCGGTGGTTTCGCGCTGGGCGAAGGAATTCCTCACCAAACAGCAGGGTGAATTGCGGGGGAATCAGCCGTTGTTTCCAGGTGAGCCGGTTTATGCGGGAAAAACGCTGGGGGAGTGGTTGAAGGAGACTAATAAACGAGGTCGCAGAGGTCGCAAGATAGATGGTTTATTCACCAAAGAGGCTGAGGAGGCGATTCGGCAGATGGGAACGAACGCGATTCCGGCATTGTTGCAACGGTTGGTTTATGTGCAGCCACCGTATGGGCTGAAGGCTCCCGAAGTGAACATGGAAGCGGTGATGGCTTTTATTACATTGCGTGAGCTGGCCAGGCCGGCTCGTCCTCAGCTCATGGATTTAATGGATAGCAAGGACGAAGACACAGCCCTTCACGCGATGCTTGCGAGCTTTGGCATGGGAGTGGATGCGCTGCCGTGCGCGTTCAAGGGATTGACGAATAAGCATATGATGGTGCGAAGCGAGGCTGCGAATTTTTTGGAACAGGGGCAAGATGCTGAGTTTAAACTAAAGCGCAAGGAGGCGGTGCCAGTGTTGCTGAGCTTGTTGAATGATCCGGATGAGGGTGTGCGTGAGGTTGCCGGGAGCACGCTGAAAGTGATTGATCCGGAGGCGGCGGCGAGGGCGGGGGTGAGGTAAGTTTTGATTTTTGAGTTGGGGCATGGGAGTTAGGTAGTTTGAGTATGTTTGGACCGCGTCCGCGGACGGACTCGATGGATTTTGGCAGGGTCGCCGAAGGGGTTAGAATTCGACGAGTCTCATTCCACCGAGTAATTGATTGCTGGCGCGGGGAACTGGAGTCATGGACCGCGTACGCGGATGTGATCGTGAAGGAAGAAGTGAATCTCCTTACGTCGATTGCTGCGCGAGAAAATGTGACCGGTGGTTGGATCGGAATCGTTGGTTGCGTAAGCGGGTGGGAACGCGCAATAAGGTTAGAGACTCCTCACGTCGTCACCTACGGGAGAGAAGGTGCCTGGCGGGGGAATTGGGGTTATGGGCCGCGTGCGCGGGTGGGCTCGATGGGCTGAGCAGAATCACCGACGGGGTTTGAATTCGACTGAGTCTCATTCCACCGATTATTGGTGCCTGGCGGTCTGAATGGCTCCCGGGGCGTTTACCCAAGATAGGCGCTGGAAGGCAGCGCCAAGCTTGGGCTATATGCCGCATCCCGGTTGGGGAAGGTCTATTAGGCTGACGCGATGTTTGGGGGCGGATGGTAAATGCGTGCGAGGATGGAGGATGGGCGGGGTGTTGAATACGCCGTTGACACGTGGGGGGCATATCTTTACTTTTTGTTCGTAAATACCGTGCGTATGCCCCGAATTTACAATTCGGGGATTTTTATTGCAGTGGTGCGAACGAGGATGTTCGCGCAAATAATGTGCGGGTGTCGTTGTGACACATAGAGTCAAGTAACTATGGCCAATACAATTCTGGTAGGCGCCCAGTGGGGCGATGAAGGCAAAGGCAAAATTATCGACGTGCTGACTGAGCAGGCGGACGTGGTCGTTCGCACGCAGGGCGGCAATAATGCGGGGCATACTGTATTCATCGGGAAACAGAAATATGTGCTGCATTTGATTCCTTCCGGAATTTTGCGCAAATCGAAGACCTGCGTGATTGGCAATGGCGTGGTGATTGACCCGGTGAGCCTGGTGGAAGAAATCGACGGGTTGGAGAAGATGAATGTGAAGGTGAACGGGAATTTGTTCATCAGCGAGACTGCTCACCTCGTATTTCCCTATCACCGTGAACTGGATGCGCAACGGGAGATTTTGAAGGGGAAGAATAAGATTGGCACCACGAAGCGCGGCATTGGACCGGCTTATGGTGACAAGGCGGCGCGCACGGGGTTGCGGGTGATTGATTTGGTTAATCCGGCACGTTTTGAGGTGTTGCTGAAGCAGAAAATCAAGGAGAACAACGAAGTTCTCAAAGCTTTTGGCGCGAAACCGATTTCATTCGCCAAGGTGCTGGAGGCGTATCGCAAGGCGGGGGATCGTTTGAAGCCGTTTGTGACGAACACGGTGGTGTTGCTGGATAAATCGATTCGTCGGGGCGATGATATATTGTTCGAAGGCGCGCAGGGGACGTTCCTGGATATCGATCATGGAACGTATCCATTTGTAACCTCTTCAAACACGACTGCTGGTGGTGCGTGCACGGGTTCTGGTGTGGCACCGAACCGGATGGATCGGGTCGTAGGCGTGATGAAGGCTTATACGACGCGCGTGGGTGAAGGTCCGTTGCCGACGGAGAATGCGGAGATTGCAGACTTGCTGCATGGAATGGGGCGTGAATTTGGCGCGACCACGGGACGGGCGCGTCGATGCGGATGGTTTGACTCGGTGGCGACACGTCATGCGACGATGGTCAATGGCATTGATGAGCTGGCGGTCACGAACGTTGACGGTTTGGACACGGTGGAGACCATCAGGGTTTGCATTGGTTACAAGATTGGTTCGACCCGGTATGATTATATTCCCAATGAGATTGAGGCCCTGGCGAAGTGCACGCCGGTGTATGCGGAGTTTCCGGGTTGGTTGACGCCGACGCATGAGATTCGCGATTGGAAGAAGATGCCAGCCAAGGCGAAAACGTATTTGAAGGCATTGGCGGAATTGACCGGCGCAAAACTGGCGATTGCATCGACCGGACCTGCGCGTGAGCAAACGATGTTTTTGTAATTTTGAATGACGAATTTCGAATGGTGCACTGAATCATGACGAATCACGCGCCCCATCTTAGCGACGAAGCCAAGGCGAATCTGCCGCGGCATGTGGCGATGATCATGGATGGGAACGGGCGGTGGGCGAAGCAGCGTGGGTTGCCGCGAGTAGAGGGGCATCGCATTGGGGCGGAGTCGGTGCGGGCGATCATTCGCACGGCGGGAGAGTTGGGGATTAAATATCTTACGCTCTACGCGTTTTCGGTGGAAAACTGGAATCGACCGAAGGATGAAGTTGATACGTTGATGAAGTATCTGGCGCGCTACATGAAGAGTGAATTCGCGGAACTCAACAAGAGTAACGTGCGTTTGGAGGTGATTGGGCAGATACATCGCCTGCCGGAGTTCGTGCAGAAGCAGTTGAAGAAGACGCAGGAGGGACTTTCCAAAAACAACGGGCTGACGCTGATCATGGCGTTGAGCTATGGCGGGCGGACGGAAATTGTCGAAGCGGTGCGGAGCATTGCGGCCAAGGCGAAGAAGGGGGAACTCGACCCGGCGGAGATCAACGAGCAAGTGGTGGCGGATCATCTTTATACCAGGAACTGGCCTGATCCAGATGTGTTGATTCGCACCAGCGGAGAGATGCGGGTCAGCAACTTTTTGCTGTGGCAGATTTCGTATTCTGAACTGGTCGTGACCCAGACGTTATGGCCGGATTTCCGGAAACCACAGTTTTACGAGGCGCTGGAAGAATATACACGCCGTCATCGCCGGTTTGGCGGGTTATAGTTTGCACACTTTCAACAGGGACACAACGGCTCCATATTAGAAGCCATCTCATAAATACCCGCAGCGGCGTATGAGTGAAAAAATGAAATCAATAAAGACAAGAGAGAAAAGGGAATTTGATAGAGAAACGGGGGATCTTTTGCCCTGCCCCGTCGTTGTTCGTCGGTCGCAGCCCCATAAAGGGGATGCTCCCTCCTCACGCCTAGGGGCCGGGCAAAATCTCCGCCCGCGCCATCTGCGGGTATTTATGAGATGACTTCCAACCGGAAATTAAAACTTCCACGTATGCCCGAACAGAACACACCTCCGGTGCCGGCGCTCACCAAAAAGCAGATTTTCTTCCGACGCCTGACGAGTTTTCTGATTTTGTGGACGATCATTCTTTCAGCGCTCTTTTCGGGCAACAAGCTGTTGTCGGATTATGTTTTCCTGATTGTGATGGTGTTGCTGGCCTGGAGCGGGTTGGTGGAGTTTTATGGCATGGTTGAAAAGCGGGATCTGGTTTGCTTCAAGAATTGGGGGGTGATTGGGGGAATACTGCTGATAGTGGGAACGTTTTATAACCTTACCGGGAAGCTGGGCAGGATGGATTCGCCGGCGCGAGTGAATGATTTCGAGACCGGCTTTTTAATTTTGTTTGTGCTGGGGTTGTGTGTGCGGCAATTCGTATCCAGGAGCAATACTGCGGGAATATTGGCGATTTCGACTACTTTGTTCGGATTGATGTATGTGCCGTGGTTGCTGAATTTCATCCAGAAAATCAATTTCTTTCCCAATGTGGATGGGCATTTTTACCTGCTGTATTTTGTGTTGATCACGAAATTCAGCGATACCGGCGCGTATGCGGTGGGGTCGTTGATTGGCAAGCACAAGATGATTCCGCGCATCAGTCCGGGGAAGACCTGGGAAGGATTTGCAGGAGCGATTGTGGTATCGACGCTGGCGAGTTTGGTTTTCGTCCACTTCGCGCACAACAAAATGCCGGAAATGAACTGGGTGCATGCGATTATCCTGGGGGTGATACTGAGTGCCGCGGCGGTGGTTGGCGATTTGATCGAGTCGTTGTTCAAGCGCGAGGCAGGGGTGAAGGATTCGGGCAAGCTGTTCCCGGGCATTGGCGGGATACTGGACTTGTTGGACAGCCTGTTGTTTAATGCGCCCATCATGTATCTGTATTTGCGCCACGTTTTGCAGACCAATTGAGAATTTAGAGACTGTTTTCCCACATGAAGAATGTCGTCCTTTTAGGCAGCACCGGGTCCATTGGCACCAGCACCATTAAGGTGGCGGATGATTTGCCGGATAGAATTCGGCTCATCGGCCTGGCTGCCGGGAATAATCTTGAACTGCTGATGGAGCAGTATCGGAGGCATCAACCGATGGCGCTTTCCATCAGTGATCCCGAAAAAGCCACGCTGGCGCAGGGAATGGTGGGGGCCACGACTGCGGTTTACTCGGGGAATGAGGGATTGCTCAAGCTGGCGACGATGCCGGAGGCGGATATTGTTTTGATTGCGATTGTCGGGACTGCTGGATTGCAGCCGGCGTTGGCGGCGATTCGCGCCGGGAAGGATATTGCGGTGGCGTCCAAGGAGATACTCGTCATGGCAGGGGAAATCGTCATGAACGAGGCCCGGAAGTATGGAGTGCGTGTCCTGGCCGTGGACAGCGAACACTCGGCGATTTTTCAATGCCTCGATGACAAGCCGGGTCAATCGGTGCGGAATCTGTGGCTGACGGCATCGGGCGGACCTTTTAGAAAGACACCGAAGGAAGAATTTGAAGCCATCACCGTGGAGCGTGCCTTGAAGCATCCTTCGTGGGTGATGGGCCGGAAGATTACCATTGATTCCGCCACCCTGTTCAACAAAGGGTTGGAAATGATCGAGGCGCGGTGGTTGTTTGATGTGGAGATGGACCGGGTGAAGGTGGTGGTGCATCCGCAAAGTGTGATTCATTCCATGGTTGAGTTTGTGGATGGCTCAATAATTGCTCAAATTTCGACACCTGACATGTGTCTGCCGATTCAGTATGCGTTGATGTATCCTGAGCGGGTAAAGAGCGAGCGGGTGCAGACCAATTTGGCTCAGATTGGGAGTTTGACGTTTGAAGAGCCTGATGTGGAGAGATTTCCGTCGATTAATTTGGCCCGCAGGGCAGGGGAAGTCGGTGGGACGTTGCCTGCAGTATTGAACGCCGCCAATGAGGTAGCTGTCGATGCATTCGTAAATCGGAAGATCAGCTTTCTGCAAATCACTGAGTTAGTTCGACATACGATGGATCGGCATGAGGTGGTGACACATCCGACGTTAGAGCAGATTTTGGAAGCGGACACTTGGGCGCGCGAGGAAGCAATGGCCTGGAAAAGGCCGTAACATTCTCGACGAAAGCGTGCCGGGATGGAACATTGCTTGTTCCGATTAGACTGGTATATTCGACACGCGCTCCTGTTAAACCAAGAGCTTGGATAGCTTAGTTAATTTATGCATTATTTAAAACCTGTTTTCATCATATTGGAGGTCTTAGTCCTCTTTAACTTGCTGATCTTTGTTCACGAGTTGGGACACTTTTTGGCGGCCCGATGGAGAGGGTTGAAAGTGGATCGTTTTGCGATCTGGTTTGGGAAGCCGATCTGGAAGACGAAGATTAACGGGGTTGAGTATGCGCTGGGTTCGATTCCGGCCGGTGGGTATGTTTCACTGCCACAGATGGCGCCGATGGAGATGATTGAAGGAAAGAGCTCCGAAAAATCTTCCGAGCCGTTGCCACCGATTTCGGCACTGGATAAAATCATTGTGGCCTTCGCTGGCCCGCTGTTCAGCTTTGGTCTGGCATTGGTATTTGCGCTGGTGGTTTGGCAGGTTGGAAGGCCGGTTACGGAGGCTGAGACTTCAACTACCGTTGGCTATGTCTATAAGGATGGTCCTGCGGAGCAGGCTGGTCTCAAGCCTGGAGATGAGATACTGAAGGTGGATGGAAAGCCTGTTACCAAGTTTGGCGGGATGGGCGACAGCATTAGCTGGCGTGTGGTACGGAGCGAAGGCGTGAGTGTTCCGATTGAAATCAAGCGCTTCAATGAAGAGACCAAGACCAAGGAAACGAAGACAATCGACGTAAAGCCAAAGATTGAAGAAGGAAAGGCCTGGCAGAGAAAGGGATTGCGCCAGATTTTGATCGAGCCGGCACAATCCTCGATTGTAGCGAAAGTATACAGCAACAGTCCGGCGGCACTGGCAGGATTAAAACCCAAGGACGAAATTGCAGCGGTGAATGGCAAGAAGCCGATTCATTATGCATTGATCGGTGAGATGCTGGAGAAAAACGGGGACAAGCCGGTGGAGTTGACGGTGGTGCGCGAGGGAACGAATTTTAGTGTCTCGATAAAACCGGAGATGCCGCTGAATCCGACGGATGAGCAGAAGAAGCCGATGCTGGGGATTTTGTGGCTGGATGGCGGGAAGGCAACCATCGCTTATCCGCATCCATTGGAGCAGATAGATTCCAGTGTCAATGCGATGATCAGCACATTCAGCGCCTTGTTTTCAAAGAAGTCGGACATCAAGCCGCAGCATCTTGGAGGGGCGGTGAAGATTGGGGAAGTTTACTATCATCTTTTCAGCAACGAGAACGGCTGGCGGTTGGCGATCTGGTTTAGCGTGTTGATGAACATCAACCTTGCCATCCTAAACATGCTGCCATTCCCGGTGCTTGATGGCGGACACATTACGCTGGCATTGATCGAATCGATTCGCCGGCGTCCGGTGAGCGCGTGGATATTGAATTATGTTCAAACTGGTTGCGCTGTGCTTTTAATTGGGTACATGCTTTACATAGCGTTCTTTGATGTCCAGGACCTTCTCCCCGGCGGAGGAGCCAAGAACCGGCAATCAACGAGCGAAATCAAGTTTGCACCTAAAACAGAGTCCGTGAAATAACTGCAATGCAATACTGCGCCTCCCCGTATTTGTTCCAGCGTCGTCAGACCCGTGAAGTAACCGTGGGTGATCCTGCTCGTGGAGGAGTGATCATCGGTGGCGAGCATCCTGTGGTGATGCAGTCCATGTTGACCTGCGACACAATGGATACGAAGGCGAGTGTCCAGCAGACGCTGGAGCTGGTGGCAGTGGGTTGCCAGATCGTTCGGATCACCGCGCCGACTGTCAAGGATGCAGCGAACCTGCAGAACATTGTCAAAGAATTACGTGACCAGGGATGTTTTGTTCCCATTGTGGCCGACATTCATTTCAAGCCGGACGCAGCGATGGAAGCTGCAAAGTGGGTGGAGAAGGTGCGCATCAATCCGGGCAATTACGCAGACTCCAAGAAGTTTGCGATCAAGGAATATACCAACGAGCAATACGAAGCGGAGTTGCAGCGCATTGAGGAGCGGTTTACGCCGCTGGTGAAGCTATGCAAGGATTTGGGCCGGGCGATGCGTATCGGGACGAACCACGGTTCGTTGAGTGATCGCATCATGAACCGGTTTGGCGACAGTCCGCTCGGCATGGTGGAGAGCGCTTTGGAATTTGCACGCATTGCGCGGAAGAATGATTATCACAATTTCGTTTTCTCGATGAAGTCGAGCAATCCGAAGGTGATGATTGAATGCTATCGTTTGCTGGTGGCACGACTGAATGAGTTGGGGCCTGATTGGAACTATCCGATTCACCTGGGAGTCACTGAGGCGGGCGAGGGTGAGGATGGGCGCATCAAGAGCGCGATTGGGATTGGTTCTTTGTTGTGTGATGGATTGGGCGACACGATTCGCGTTTCGTTGACGGAAGATTCCCCGAATGAGATTGCGGTTTGCCGTGATTTGCTGGCGCAGATTCCAAGCCTGTCGAATCGGAACGCAACTGTGGCGGAGATCAAGCCTTCCTACGATCCGTTTACGTTTCAACGCAGGAGCACGCCTGAAATTGAATTGAGCGAAACGGTAAAGTGCGGCGGGGAACAAACTGTTCGCGTTGTGGTTACGCAGGCGACGTGGGACAAGGTGGCGCCGAAAATTCGTCCCAAGGACGACGTGAAGCCCGAAGGGATTTACGAGGATTTAAATGTTTTCGAAGTTGATCCGACCACCGATTTTAAAATCAATTGTGAAACACAATTGGTGACCGTGAAAGATGGTGTGGCTTTGCCAGCCGTAACGGCGTTTCGCCTGTTGGCGGCAAAGCTGAAGCATCTGGGGTTGAATAATCCCATTTTGTTGAAGGATTGTTTGAATTTTCCTGAGGCGCCATGGGAGCCGAAAATTGCGTTGTTGCGGGCTTCGGTGGTGGTGGGTGCGCTGCTGGCGGATGGGATTGGCGATGCCGTTCTGATTCGTGGCGAGTCTGGTGGTGGTCAATCGCTGAGATTGGCGTACAATATTTTGCAGGCGGCAGGGTGTCGTTCATTCAAGACTGATTACGTTGCCTGTCCCTCGTGCGGTCGAACCTTGTTTAATCTCCAGACGGTTACCGCCCGAATCAAGGCGCGGACGGATCATCTTAAGGGAGTGAAGATTGCGATCATGGGTTGCATCGTCAATGGTCCTGGTGAGATGGCCGATGCGGATTTTGGCTATGTCGGTGGTGCGCCGAACAAAATCAATTTGTATGTGGGCAAGCAGCCGATCAAGTTCAACATTCCTGAAGCGGAAGCGGTGGATCGTTTGGTGGACCTGATCCGTGAGCATGGCAAGTGGGTGGAACCGGAGCCGTAGGAAGTTTCGGTGCAAAGCTGATTGGGCTTCGAAGCGATTCCTAATGTGAGGGGCGGCTGCGGGGGACTTTACCGAGATGGTAGATGAGAAATCCGTGGAGGAATTGGCGAAGGCCGGTGACTTGCTGAGGAGTGAGTTTCAGCCGTGCCATGGAGTCCCAGTCGCTGACTAAAAGGATGCGGAGGATTTGCTTGAGGTCAGGGCCGATCCGATCATTCTCCAAATCGGGTTGCAGTCCTTGTTCGCTCAACAGTTTCACTTCAAAACCGAAAAGCATTTGCGGCAGGGGAGGATGTTGAGGCAAATGCTTGAGAAACCCACTCATCAATTCGAACGTCTCGGGGAGCGGTGTTTCCATCTCGGTCGTTTGCTCGACGAGTGCTGTGCAATAGGAAGCTTGTAGCACGTAGTCCAATTCCCTGCGCAAACCGGCATGGGTATCCTTCAAGTTGACTTCCCGCAAATTATGGAGTTCAGACCGCCGGCTACGCAGAAAACTGAAATCGGCCAGATAGAAGAGGTCGAGCTTTCCGGCAAAGGGAGACTTGGCGCGCCGGGCACCTTTGGCGACAGTTGCCAGCCGGCCGAAGTCAGGGGTCAACCAGTGGATGATGAAGCTGGTATCCGTGAGTGGCCGGGTGCGCAGTATTATGCCGGTGGCATTCTCAATCATCGCAAGAAGGTGACACAGTTTCTAATTGTCTGCTTCGGCTTTCCGTTCAGGATTCGGCAGGTTATCTGGGCTGATAGCTCCCAAGCTGATGATGAATTTGATGCCTTCGGCGACCGACATGTCCAGCCTGGTAACCTGGTTGTCAGGGACGAGAACGAGAAAGCCTGAGGTTGGGTTGGGGGGTGGTTGGGATGAAAACTGAAACCAGTTTTTGTCCGGCTTTACGTTCGATTTCACCGAGTTGCTCGCCGGTGATGAATCCGATGGAGTAGGCTCCGGTTCGCGGGAACTCAACCATGACCACGGTCTTGAATGAGCCTTTTG
This sequence comes from Pedosphaera parvula Ellin514, assembly GCF_000172555.1. Lineage (NCBI taxonomy): Bacteria > Pseudomonadati > Verrucomicrobiota > Pedosphaerae > Pedosphaerales > Pedosphaeraceae > Pedosphaera > Pedosphaera parvula. The sequence continues at coordinate 12,194 of NZ_ABOX02000071.1, read as the reverse complement.
ATCCTGAAGTGAGCGCTTCGTTTACCTGTTTGGTGGTGCCATAAAGTTTGTTGAGCAAGGGAACCCGCAACAACCAGGTATCGACCCATTCGATGGCCTTTTTGCCCAGATAGTTACGAGCCAGGCGGCCGACAATGGCGGTCAGAATGACTGCGAGAATCAGGGCAACAAGCTTCCAATACCAAAACATCGGTCCGAAGCCGTTATTTTCATGGGTGTATTCTCGCGGAATGAAAATCAGGAGGGTGTCGGTGATGTTCGAGACCGTGAAGAAAAACCAAAAAATGACCGCGATAGAGACGACTGCGGGCAAAACGATGGCAAGACCGGTAAAAAAATTGGTCCGCCAACTGGCAAAGATGTCTTTCTTCACGCTCTTAGTTTAGATTTGCCCTCAATTTTGCTCAAGCGAAAGCGGACTCGAAGTTCCTTGAGCAACTTGTTTTCTTCACGCTTCATTTTACGCCGGGCGGTGGTTTCAAGGTCATCATAGCCCTTCAAGTGAAGCAGGCCATGAACGATGTAGCGCATGGTCTCCGATTGCCAGGTCGTTTTGAACCGGATCGCTTGAACGAGGGCTTCATCCACGCATATGAACAACTCTCCAATGAGAGGCTCTGAACCGGGAGAATCTGAATAGTCGAATGTGATTACATCGGTTGAGCCGGCGTGTTGCAGATGCTTTTCGTTTATGCGAGTCATTTCCCGCTCGCCCACGAGGTGAATCGTGACATCGAAATCTTCGAAATGTAGCAGGTCGGAAATGAGTTCCTTGGTGGCCCAGCGTAGCCAGCGCCGGTCGATAAGACGGGTGTGCTGGCGGTTTAGCAGGAGAAGTCGTCCGCTCATTTCGGTTTGCCTCGCAGCTCCTCGTAGGCGGCGATGATGCGTTGGACGAGAGGATGTCGCACGACGTCTTTGCGGGTGAATTCGACGAGGGCGATGCCTTCTATGTTTCCTAGCGCACGGTGAGCTTCCACCAGTCCAGACTGCTTATGATGAGGGAGGTCGATCTGGGTTTCGTCGCCGGTAATCACGGCTTTCGAGTTAAGACCGAGGCGGGTCAGGAACATGAACATTTGCTCAGGTGTGGTATTTTGCGCCTCGTCCAGGACAATGAAGGCATTATTGAGAGTGCGACCGCGCATGTAAGCCAACGGAGCAATTTCGATTACATTCCGCTCCATGTATTTCTGAATGTCCTCCGCTGGAAGCATATCATGGAGGGCATCATAAAGCGGGCGCAGGTAGGGAGTGATTTTCTCGTAAAGATCACCCGGCAAAAATCCGAGCGCCTCACCGGCCTCGACTGCGGGGCGAGTCAGGATGATGCGGGAAATCTTCTCCTCCTTCAGCGCTGATACAGCCATGGCCATGGCGAGATAAGTCTTGCCAGTGCCGGCAGGGCCGAGTCCGAAGGTGACGTCGTGGTGGCGAATGGCATCGACATACTTTTTCTGACCAAGGGTTTTGGGAGTTACGCTGGGCTTTTTATTAGAGGTCTGGATGCGCTCAGACATGATATCCTTGAGCGCGGAGGCACCTTCATTTTTCACCACGCCCAGGGAATGGGCAAAGTCGCGGTTGCGCACGGAAGAACCGGCCTTGAGGTGGCCTTCCAGCAGCAGGAACAATTGCTTGGCGCGCTCGATGCCTTCGGCAGGACCTTCCAACTTGATCCAACCTTCACGCGAGGTGGCCTTGACCCCCAGTTCCTGTTCAAGATGCTGGAGGTTATGAGGATCGTTATTAAATAATTGCTGGGCCAGACGGGCGTTTTCGAAGTGCAACGTTTCAGCAGCCATGATGATTATATTTTTTCTATGTTACTTAATGAGCCAGTGCGGGCCGTAGCTTTGCCGCCAGGTCCTTTAAAGCTTCAGGCAAAACCGTGGTGTTTGCAATTACCGGCATGAAATTAGTATCCCCCGCCCAGCGAGGCACAATATGAATGTGAAGATGCTCCTGAATGCCTGCGCCAGCAACCTGGCCAAGATTAATGCCGATGTTAAAGCCTTGAGGCTTCATCACCTGAGTCAGAGCATCCTGGCAGCGGCGGACCAGTTTCATCATATCGATCATTTCCTCATCCGTCAGCCCGTGAAAGTCGGGCACCTGCTTGTAAGGAACCACCATTAGATGCCCGCCAGTATAAGGATAGGTGTTCAGGAGGGCAAAACAGGAACGTTCCCGAGCGATGACGTAGTTTGCTTCGTCATCACTTGATTGGGCGATGGCGGTAAAGATGGATCCATCCAAGCGAGCCGGCTTGGGAGCCAAAATGTATTGGATGCGCCACGGAGCGTGCAAAGGTTCCATAACGGAATAGTAATGAGAACTTTGCGAAAGTCAAAAGCTCCGCCCACCGGGCCTGGGAGAAGTTAATGAGCAGACCCGGGAGGTTGTTTGACCGTTGTTGAGCGGGATCGAAGCAGGTAAATCAAGGACTTAACTGTCAGTTCCATGAACAGGAATGGCTTGGCGATCAAATCATTTCCACCGCTGAGAGTGGAGTTCGCCCGACTTTCGAAATCGGACAAGCCGGTAACGAAAATAATGGGCGTCTTTTTATGGTTGGGAAGCGCACGCATTTTGGAACAAAGTTCGAATCCATTCATGCCCGGCATGTCGACATCCAGGAAGATCAGATCGAAGGGCTTCGCTCCAGCCATTTGCAAGGCCGTTTGGGGATCTTCCACGGCGACGGCATGCAAACCGGCTTTCTCCAGGGAAAAGCTTACGGCACGACGCGAGATGGCCTCATCATCCACCACTAAAATGTTGCTTTGAGAAGGTTCAAGAGGTTCAGTGGGATCTGATGCCTGGGCATGTCCAAAAAGCACCCCTAAAAAATCCACAGCCATGGCCACCGTACGGAGGGTGGAGGAGTTGATGCCTTTGGATTTTTCGGAGAGTTCCTTTAGCAGAGCCTCCAAGGCGTTGGACATTTGAGAGATTTGTTGCAGCCCGCAGATGCCCGCGTTTCCCGCCAGGGAATGGACCTGGCGATAAAGGGCCTGCAACGCTTTAACCCGGCCGGCCTCGTCTGAGCATCTTGCCAACTCCTGCAAGGCAGAGCGCATGGAGTTCAGAATTGCCGGCAAGCTGGAAAGCAGCGAGGTGCGTAAGTCGTTCAGAAATACGATATCGGTTTCTGAAGATTTAGGCTTGTTTTGAGTTGCAGTGGAATCTTTTGCCAGGGTTGTAGCATCGGCAGTTTCAGCAGAGATAAGATTGCGTACCAATTCCACGAGCTGCATGGGGGTGCAGTTTGATTTCGAAAGACACTTGGTTGCACCCGCCTTCCACGCCTCCTGAACCATGTTGCTCAGATAGGTATTGGAGAACACAATTACCGGGAGATGTTTCAGGTCTTGTTGGGCGCGAACTTTCTTCAACAGGTCAATGCCAGTGACCTTGGGCAACATCAGATCCAGAATGACCACGTCCGGACGAAAGCTTTTGATGAGTTCAAAACCATGGTGCCCATCCAGGGCGATCTCAACCTGGAAATGTTCCACACTTAGTTTGTTGCGGTAAATGTTTGCGACTAGTTGATCATCTTCGACGATCAGGATTTTTTTTGCTGTCATTTTGCTATGGTCAGGAACGAGGTGGGGTTAGCCAGATAGGTTTTTAAAAATGTTTCGATGTGTTGAAACTCCCGCAGGACTTCCTGGGCGAGTTGCGGTGCGGTGGTGAGGGCATTTTCGCAGCCTTGATGCTCCAATTCGCGGAGCAGGGGGACAATGCCCGTCATGCCGCAGGTGGAACTGGCTCCGGCGGCGCTATGCGCGAGACGGCGTACTTCATCCGCCTTGCCAGCCTTCACGGCAATAACCAACTGTTCAACCTGTTTGCCTGTTTGCAGGTTGTAGAGCTCCACCAACTCGCGAAGGTTATCCAGGCTGCCGTTGGCAAGGTCCAGCAGACGTTCCATGTCCACAGGCGGAGGTCTGTTGGGCACGGAGGCCGCCAAAGGTTTGGCGCCTAGTGCTTCTCCAATGCTTACGTTATCAGGTACGTCGGCCGGGTCACCGTGCTCAGCGATGGTGATCCGCGAGCCCCAGCGCTCGATGATCAAACGGATATCGTCGGTGCGAACGGGCTTGGCCAAATAGTCATCCATGCCGGCAGCAATGCACTTGTCGCGATCCCCCTGCATTGCGTTCGCGGTTATGGCGATGATAAAAATGGGAGACTTAAAGTGAGCAGGGTGAGACGGGTCCTGCTGACGCCGGCGGATTTGTTGAGTGGCTTGCAGTCCATCCATTTCCGGCATCTGCACGTCCATGAAAATAAGATCGTAAGGCTGGCGTTCAAGGGCTTTCAGGCATTCCAAACCGTTGTTAGCGACATCGGCTTTATAGCCCATTTGCTGGAGCAGGCGGAGAGCCACCTTTTGGTTGATGAGATTATCATCGCAAAGGAGCACCCTGAGAGGGAGTCGGGCGGCCAGTGCAGGATCAAGCTTGTTGGCAGCGGCTTTTCGTGCGGCTGGTTTCGAGCCGGAAACCACGCGCATGAGCACCTCGTGTAACTGGGCGGGTTTGATGGGCTTGGTGAGGCAGCTGGCGAAAGCCACACTGGTGAAACCTGGACTGTCCGTGCGGAGGCCCATCGAAGTGAGGAGGACCAAAGGCATCATTTGAGAGCCCGGCAATTCCCTGATTCTTTTTGCCAGCATGAGGCCATCCATATCCGGCATCTGCATGTCCAAAATAGCGAGGTCAAAAGCTTCGCCCTTCGCCATCCAATCCAAAGCCTGCGATCCGCTGCTGGCGCTACGGGGAATCATGCCCCATTTGCTGGTCTGGAGGGTCAGGATGCGCCGGTTGGTGGGATTGTCATCCACGATCAACAAACGCAGATCGGCCAGTTGAGGCTGCTGCCCTTGTAAAGGAAAGATCGGGGCGGCGACTGCCGGTCGGAAGGGAATTAAAAAGTGGAAGGTAGAACCGCGTTGCAGTGTGCTTTCGACCCACATTTTACCGCCCATCAGTTCGACCAGCCGTTTGCTAATAGCCAAACCCAGGCCGGTCCCGCCATATTGGCGGGTGGTGGAAGCATCTGCCTGACTAAAGGACTTGAACAAACGGTCGATCTGAGTTGGGTGAATTCCAATGCCGGTGTCGCGGACAGTAAAATGCAGTTGCAACCTGGTTGCGTCATCCGCTGTGGGTTCGGGAGAGGCGGAATGGATTTTTACGTGAACAAAAACCTCCCCTTCGTTGGTGAATTTGATTCCGTTACTGAGCAAATTTACGAGGACCTGACGGAGGCGGGTGACGTCGCCGTGGACGTGACTGGGGATGTCATCGTCCATCTGGTAAGCCAAATCCAGTTTCTTTTCAGCGGCTTTGGTGGCGAGCAGATCGAGTGCCTCTTCGACACCCATGCGGAGATTGAAAGGGCGGTGCTCGAGTTCGAGTTTGCCGGATTCAATCTTCGAAAAGTCGAGGATATCGTTGATGATGGTGAGGAGTGATTCGCTGCTGGAATGAATCGTCTCCACGTAGCTGCGTTGCTCATTGTTTAAATTGGTCTCGAGCAACAGGCCGGTCATGGCGATGACGCCGTTCATGGGCGTGCGGATTTCATGGCTCATGTTGGCCAAAAACTCGGCCTTGGCCCGGGCGGCAGTTTCTGCGGCGACGCGGGCAGCTTCCAACTCACGGTTGGTTTGAGTGAGTTGATCCTGCAAATGTTTGGTGCGGAGGGCGGCGCAAAGGCGGGCGCGCAGTTCAGCAGCTTCGAATGGCTTGGTAAGATAATCGACAGCGCCCAGTTCAAAACCACGCAATTTATCGGTGGTGCTGTTCCAGGCCGTGAGCACTATGACAGGGATCGGCCTTTCGAGGGGATGGTCATGGAGTTGCTTCAGAACCTCGAATCCATTCATTCCGGGCAGACCGAGGTCGAGGAGCATGAGGTCATAATGCTTTTCCTGCACCATGGCGATTGCCTGCTGTCCACTGGGCGCATGGATCACAGTAATATTGTCTTCATGAAGCAACGCGGAGAGCACCTCATGCATCCTGGGATCATCTTCCACTAAAAGTACAGTAGATGGAGGCAGGGGATTCATGCTCCTCACTTCAGAGGACTACTTACAGTTAAATTATTCGCACACATACTTCTGCAAGCAGCACATTCAACACCAACCAGTGGTTAAACTCCAGTTTGAAATGAAAAAATTGGTGCTAATCCTTTGGAAGCTATGATTTTGCGAGGCTTCAAACATCGCGAGGATTTAAAATTAACTGCGCAAAGGATTTAACTTTGGCCGGTTGACTCGAAAATGACCATAAACCGGTAAGATTTGAGACACTAATGTACGCTGTTCGGGCCGGTTTCGGAAAGTAGTCCGGTTTAAAGAAATTAGTTGCGGAAGTCGTTGTAGCCACTGAGTTTGGCGGTGGAGATTACACTGTGGGAAGAGGTGGGCAGATGTGTGGATGCTCTAAAGAAGTATTGCATGATAGGTGCAAAGCCGCATAAATTTTCGGGCATGGTTCAAACTGTTGTCGATCGCGGGACAGTTGGCGAGGTCTTATCTTTTCGCGAAACGTACCTGAAAGCGTATCGGGGTATGTTGTTGGCGCGCATACTGGATGAGAAATTCGCCAGCCTTTACCGTGGGGGCAAGATTCATGGCGGCGTGTTTCTGGGCAAAGGTCAGGAAGCCCTGAGCATTGCCACCGGGATGTCACTGCGCAAGGGAGATGTGTTCGCGCCCTTGATCCGTGATGCAGCGGGGCGACTGGCCTTTGGAGAGACGGTGCTTGAAGCCGTGCGCACTTACCTGGGATCGCCTTTGGGACCGATGCGTGGAAGAGATGGGAATGTTCACCGGGGACGGCCGAAGGACGGTTATTTACCCATGGTAAGCCACCTTGGGGCAATGCTTTCCGTGGTGAATGGCGTTTTAATGGCGCATCGATTTAAGGGAATCAAAGGTACGGTGGGGGCCGCGAGCATTGGGGATGGCGGAACTTCCACCGGCGCGTTTCATGAGGCCTTGAACCAGGCGGCAGTTGAGAAGCTGCCATTCATCCTGGTGGTGGCAAACAATCAGTATGCCTATTCCACGCCGAACTCCCGGCAGTTTGCCTGCGAATCCCTGGTGGATAAGGCCATTGGTTATGGCGTCGAGGGGCACACGTTGGAAGGCAATAACCTGGCAGAATGTTTGAAGACTTTGCAGCTGGCGGTAGCGAGAGCCCGCAACGGACATGGTCCACAATTGATAGTCGCCGATTTGCTTCGCCTTTGCGGACATGGGGAGCACGATGACTCCAGCTATCTCGATTCGAAGTGGAAGAGCACTCCCTGCGGACGTGATTGTTTGCAATTAGCCGAGGAATATTTATTTCAGCAAAATTGGGCCAAGGCCGAGGAACTCCGGCAATGGCGCGGGGAGGCGACCAACCAGGTGGAAGAAGCCGTGGCAACCGCTCAACGGGAAGGTGCGCCAGATCCTTACACTGAGGAATGGTCGGCACTGGCTTCCAAACATCTGTGTGAGGGTTACAACGAAAAATGAACCGAATGAGTTTCGCAGGGCTGGAAGCTAAATCAGAATGAGCATCACTTACCTAGAAGCAATTCGCGAGGCGCAAGCCAAGGCTTTGGCCGATGATCCACGAGTATTTATTTACGGCCAGGATGTGGGAAACTTCGGGGGCGCATTCAAAGCCACCAAAAATTTGGCGCAGGAATTTCCCGGCCGGGTGATCGATGCGCCCATCAGCGAAGACGCGATGATGGGGGCGGCGATTGGCGCAGCGATCGAAGGGATGCGCCCGATCATTGAGATACAGTTCGCGGATTTTTCCACGGTGGCATTCAATCAGATTGTAAACAATGCCGCTGCTCTTTATTGGCGGACGCAGGTTCCTTGTCCCATTACCGTTCGGTTGCCGGCGGGTGGAACTTCGGGGAGTGGACCTTATCACAGTCAAAGCCTGGAAGCCATTTACGCACATTATCCGGGCCTGGTCGTGATGTCCCCCGCCACGGTGGAGGATGCCTACAGCATGCTTTTGGAAGCAGTCGCGATCGATGATCCGGTCATTTTCTGCGAGCATAAATATCTCTATTACCATTTAAAAACCGACAAGCTTCCGACCGAAGCCATGCCGGTGGGCAAGGCCCGCATTGCGCGGCCGGGTCGGGACATGACCATTGTGGCGTATAGCGCGATGGTGCATGAAGCGCTGGCGGTCGCGGAAGAGCTGGCCACCGAGGGCACGGAGGTTGAAGTGGTCGATCTACGCACGATCAAGCCTTTGGATACTGACACCATCATGGCGTCGGTGGCGCGGACGGGTCGATTGCTTTGTGTCGGTGAATCCTTCCCGTGGGGAGGAGTAACGGCCGAAGTGGTTGCGCGCGTGGCCAGCGAAGGTTTTGGTTTGCTTGATGCGGCACCACAACGTCTGAACGCCAAAGACACCCCCGTTCCTTATCACCCTAATTTGTGGGCGGCGCATCGTCCGACCGCCCGAAGCATTGCTGCCGCTGCACGCAACCTTTTGCGTTCCTAATCGTATGCCACAGATTCCCATTATTATGCCTCAGCTCGGCGAATCGATCGCCGAAGCGACCATTCTACGCCTGCTTGTAAATGAGGGAGACCAGGTTGACGCCGACCAGGATGTGATGGAGGTCGAGACCAACAAAGCGACGATGAATGTGGCTTCGCCCTGTGCGGGCAAGGTGCAAAAATTTCTGATCAAACTGCAGGAGAGTTATGCCGTGGGTGCGGTGCTGGGTCATCTGGAGGCGAGCCCGGAGGAAGCCAGGCGGTTGGGGCTGGATCGTCCCGCCGAGTCACCCGGAAAAAGCGAGGCCTGCGTAGAGAACGGCTCGAAGACGGCGTTGGATGGCGGCAAACGTGGGGTTGAACCGACAGTTCGCGGATTACCAGTTCCGGCGCATGCGTCGGGTGCGAGTTATATGTCGCCCCGGATGAAGGCACGCATGGCGGAGTTGGGGATGAATGCGGCCGATTTGTCTGGCGTAGCCGGCAGTGGAGCAGCGGGGCGGGTGACGATTCAAGACTTCGAGAAATTTGTTTCCAACCTCGAACAGAATGTGATGAGCCAGGCGTCCACGATGCGCGTGGCGGTGGCGGATGCGATGCGGCGCAGTTGGTTGCGACCGTTGGCGACGGTGGCTTTGCCGGTGTGCCTCGACCCGATGCTGGCGCATCGCAAGTCTTGTAATCCAAAGCCCGGACCGGCGTTGTATGCCTTGCGCGCATTGGCGGTGGCACTTTCGGAGAACAGCGCTCCGGCAGGTCGATTGATCGGTAAAAAGATTTTTCACCCGAGTTCCATCGATGTTGGTTTTGCGGTGGAGGCGGAGGATGGCGTTTTGGTTCCGGTTATCCGGAACGCGGACAAGCGTTCGTTGAAGGAGATGGTGGAGCGTTACAATGAATTGGTGGAATTGGCGCGGCAACGTCGTCTGCCGGCGGATGCCACCGGTGGTTCGATTGCGACGGTTACAAACTTTGGAACGTTTGGACTTACCTGGGCGACGCCGATTCCATTGCCGGAGCAAACGCTGGTGCTGGGCATGGGAGCAGGCAAAATAGTGCCGAGTTGGGATGCGGCGCAGAAGCAATTTGTGCCCGTGATGGAAGCGAACATGACTTTGAGCTTTGATCATCGCGTGCTGGATGGCGGCGGGGCGGGAAGATTGCTGGCGCGGATTGCGGCGTTGCTGGCGGTGCCGGAGAAGTTGTAGGTGGTTCGTTACTGGTGAGGTATTGGACCGGGTTTCAACACCAAGTTACCTCGATTTCCTTTTCTTGAGATCCGTGAAAACGGTTCGTGGAAACTCGTTTCCTGATGATACCGAATGCCAGGAATGAGCTTGACCAAGGGAACAGCTTCGCGAAAACCGTGCTTTAAATCCAACACTTTCATTTCGAAGGGATAGTAGCAGGTGGAGTTTGTCACTCGATTACCGAAGAAATTGCGATGCCAGCATCGGGGGCGAAGGAGGCGAATGTTTCCGAGTAATTGGGTGAGTTTAATCGACCGATCAAGCGGCCATTTACCTGAGGTGTATACCAAGCCAAATAGACTCCGGTGAGGTCGTAAAGTGCCTCCACCTCTGGTGGGACATTTTCCCGGTCATAAGTGGATTGGAACCATTGGTTGCTTCGAATGCGGCTTATTAGAATCTGGCGCGCTTTTGGCAACGTTTCCCGTCAAAGGATTCAAACGCTTTACAGGATGAAGGAATAATCAGCGGTGGTTAATTATAATATTAGATTGGCGAAATCCATTTTTTCGGGCAGCCTCGTTGACAGCCCATCTTACACATCAAGCCTGTCCTACACAGGCTGCGTCCATCATCAAATCAGAAACGCAAAAAACATATGAAAACCAACAAGGTCTTACCCCGTCTATGTGAAACGTGGTGCATGTTCATTGCTGTCATATTAATCCTGGGCGGAACTCTTTCCGCTTCGGCCTGGAGAACCGTGGATGCCATCAACGCATTTAACGATTATAATAATGCGATGTATTTTGTGCTTAGCGGCAACCAGGGATATTACCGGGTCGCGCAGGGAAGCGGGAGTGTGGATTCTTTCTGGCACTTTGCGGAAGAGATAGAAATGGTTCGTGATGCCACGATGTTAACGAACAATCCGACTTACAAAAACATGATCACCCAGTTGTGCACCGGGTTTACCGTGCATAATGGTACCGATTGGTCTGGAAACTCTTTCAATGACGATCTGATGTGGGGTGCCATCGCTTTCTGCCGGGCCTACAATGCAACGGGAAACAGCAGCTATTTAACGATAGCAAAAAATAATTTCAACACGGCTTATAACCGGGGGTGGGACACGGTTTCCGGAGGCATGTGGCAGTCGACCGGTAAAGTATCGAAGAATGCGTGTGTCAACTACCCGGCAGCGATTGCAGGCTATTGCATCTATAGCGATGGCGGCGGCTCCAGCTATTTGACGAAGGCGCAAAACACCTACAACTGGGCGCAGTCCCACCTTTTCAATACAGCAACGGGCAAAGTGTCTGACAGCACCATCAGCGGGACTTCCTTCTCCTATAATCAGGGAACCTGCATTGGCGCGGCCTATCTCCTTGGTGATTACAACACCTGCGCGTTGTCGGCAACTTATACGATGAATAATCTGGGGACAATCGTCGGCTCTTATCGAATCCTTCCTGAATACGGCACGGGCGGCGACGGCGGCGGCTTCAATGGAATCTTCATGCGCTGGACGATGAGGTACGTAACCGGTGCGGGAGTTCAGGGGACCTATCAACCGTGGTTGCAGGCGAATGTCACCCAAGCATGGAGCCTGCGACGGACGTCGGACGAATTGTCCTGGTGCCAATGGTTGCACCAGACTCCGAGTGGGAATCTTTATGCCTGGGATTGCACCAGCACTGTTGTAGGGATGCTAACGGTGCCGGCTACGCAGTAGCCGGAGAAGTTTGTGGAGAAATATCCCGTCAATAAATTGCCGGGATATTTTCGAGGCGTCCCGCTGGGACGCCCTGGGATGCAATCCCGTATCGTGGCGTAACGGTGGTTTGTGTTTGGTGGATATTTCTGGTGGTGTAGCAGAAAGATATATATCTACTTCAATCTTATGAAAGTCTTGTTGTTGTGTTTATGTTTAGCACTGACCTTGAATTCCTTAGCAGCAGCCGATTCAGGTAAGGATTGGTTAAGGACTCCTCCTGACCCGAAGGGAAAATGGACCCAGATTCCTGAGCAAGATATTTATGAGGTGGTTGCGTCGAAAGAAACTGTGGCTGTGGTAAGTGAGTTGGCCAAAAAAAGATTTGTCGAGTTGTCAGATGAACAGGCCCGCTTTTTCACCGGGCATTATTTTCATTCCAGCAAAGGCAAGAAACCGTATCTGCTCCGCGCTGTTTACGGGCATGGAGGGACTGGAAAATACACGGTTTCTCGAAACGGCAGCAGCGTCCTCGTGCTTCATGGCTCATTAGGGCACAGTGATGCGTCTCACAAATCAGCCCTCGTTGTAAATTTGGATTTTGTTCCGATCGAAACTTACGTCGAGACTGAAATTGATGAATGACCAACTTTCGGCTATAAATGTAAGCACATGAAATTTGGTGCACACATGTCGACCCTGTTGTAGAGTTTGGAAGGCTTTGCAGAGGGGTGTGGAGATC